>NZ_VPDG01000009.1:0-109926 GCF_013417805.1 Acinetobacter sp. YH12226
TTGAATTTCTTTATCAGACATAGTGATCAGCATCTATATTTTATATCCAGTCCATGGTGATAAAAACCATCATAAACCAGACATTTTTATTGGTGAGAATATAGACACTTTAAATGGGTTCTAACAAAAGAATTTCGTATAACGTGTATTATGTTAATTTTAGAAATAATTAAAAGTTTGGAAATACTAGTGAAATGCAACTTATAGAAATGGAGCCTTATTTTTGGGAACTATATGAGGATAGCGAAAATATATACCTCAATGTTTGTATAAATATGAGTGCAGTTTCTTGGGCGAAAACTATCTGCCTAGATAAACAAACGATTCAGCAATATCAGACTCAAGGAAAAGGTTTTATTGATGACTTAGCTAAAAGAATTGAAAGCAGCCAATTTAGAAAAGATTATGAAAGATTTTATTCATTTCCAGATGCCTCCGCAGAACAAAAAGAGGGAATGCTTCTAGCATTTAATGAATATAGGGCTAAGCAAAATTAAAGCCATTTAACATAATGGCGATGATACGAAATTAGAACAATAAACCTCTGTGAAATCAAAGTGTTTTTCAAATCGATGCTAAACTAAAATAGCATGAATCATCATGCTATTTTGTATTTATAAGAGCCTCCCATGCTGTACCCCATCCCTAAAAAAATCCAACTTGCTCCATCCCAAGCCAAATGGCAGCTTGCATCAAATGAATCTGTTTTGGTTTTAGTGGGATTACAAAATTTAAGGATGATGGTAGGCATACAAGAAAGCGACCTAATGAGTCATCTGATCCAGATCAGCAATAAAGCCAAAGCACTCGATATTCCGATTGTTGACTTATATGGTGATGACCTGATGCAAGGCATGCAGCAATTGGGAGAATATGCCTCAATGCATCCGCAACTGATTTTTGCCGGGCAGGTTACACCGATGCTGAAACAGATTTTGCCGCATCTGATGAGTGTGACGGATCAAATCGGTGTGGTCGATGATGTGATTTTATTGGCGAATCAAGATCAGCATATTCAATGGATCGAAAACATTTCAGCACAGGGGATACATCACTTAAATACCTATAGCCTGACCCGCTTATGGGATTTAAGCGCATCTTCCGAATATGTATTGTCGGCCAAAGGCATTATGTTGGCTGTCGCAGAACAGCTGGATATGGATGCTTTGGAAATTGATCCCTATGTCGACTTAAAAAATTATGGTCTGGATTCGGTAGCGGTGGTGAGTCTAGTCGGTATATGGCGTGCACATGGTGCCAATATCCGTTATGAAGATGTGCTAAAACATCCGTCTTTGCACGAATTGGCAAGCTTCATTTTAAAATCCTCAGGTTGATGCGCTGCGATTGAGCAATTTTATGCGCTAAATCGGAAATTTCATCGTCATTTACATAAATGCGCATTGTAATTATTGGCTAAGCTTTCTATCATTGCCGCCTTGTTTTTCACGATCAGCCTGGGATTGAACTTTGAGTAATTTTCTAACCGAACATCTGATACATCGTGATGACGATTTCATGGTCATCCACAAACCTGCAGGTTTACTCACAGTTCCCGGTAAAACAGAAGACTTACAAGATTGCCTGATCAACCGTCTGGTCAAATTAGAACCCAAAACTTTACTGATTCATCGACTGGATCGCGATACATCCGGTATTTTGGCCTTTGGTCTGAGCAAATGGGGACAAAAAACCATTTCCCGCCAGTTTCAGGAACGCCAGACTGATAAAACCTATCAGGCTATGGTTGCCGGTACACTCGAAGGTGAAGGCACTATTGAAGTGCCAGTGGTGTATGATCCAAGCCGTCCCCCCTTACATATCGCAGATCCCGCACATAATAAGCCGGCCATCACGCATTGGCAGGCGATCGAACATTTTAATATTCAGGGACAGCCCGTGACTCGGGTGAAACTGACCCCAATTACCGGCCGTTCACATCAGCTACGGGTGCATATGCAATATCTCGGACATCCGATTATTGGCGATACCTTATATGCGACATCCGAACAGCAACAGCTCAGCTCGCGTTTATGTTTACACGCGGAACGTTTGAGTTTTTATCATCCTCAAACAGAGCAGTTGGTCGAATTTTATTGTCCGGCGCCGTTCTAGGAAATACTTCTTTAATCGGCGTGAATTATGCTCACTTTTTAGTGGGCTTTATGTCAAAATACATTGCTTGAAGGTGTGGAATTTTGCTCCAATGACGTTTCGTGATTGAGCCTAATATTCATAATCTTGTACTTAAGATAAAGGTGGAAAAATTGCAGCAATTTGCTATTGGTCAACGTTGGTTATCAGATACTGAAACAGAACTCGGTTTAGGCGTTCTTATTGATGTTGATGAGCGGTCGGTCAGCATTTTATTCCCGAAAAGCGATGAAACCCGCGTCTATGCACGCAGCAATGCACCCTTATCTCGTATCGTATTTAATGTGAAAGATGAATTACAGGATCAGGAAGGGACCAAGTGGATTGTAGAATCCGTTGAAGACCGCAATGGCGTGGTGCGTTATCATGTCGTTCGTACCTTGGAAGATGGAACTGAAGAACGTAAATCGCTGAATGAAACCCGTATTGGTGCGACCATCCAGCTGTCTAAGCCTCTAGACCGTTTATTGGCCAGTCAGGTTGATTATAAAGAATGGTATGACCTGCGTATTGAAGCACTGCTGATGCAGGCCAATATGCAAAGCAGTCCACTGCGTGGTCTGGTGGGTTCACGTGTCGGTCTGATTCCGCATCAGCTTTATATTGCGCATGAAGTTGGTCAGCGTTTTGCACCGCGTGTATTACTGGCCGATGAAGTGGGTCTGGGTAAAACTATTGAAGCGGGTCTGATCATCCATCAACAGCTGAAAACTGGCCGTTCTGAACGTATCCTGATTTTAGTGCCGGATTCACTGCAATATCAGTGGATGATCGAGATGCGCCGTCGTTTCAATCTTGAGTTCTCGCTGTTTGATTTGACTCGTACGGCATCGATCAAAGAACATGATCCTGAACAGAACCCATTCCTGACCGAACAAAAAATTATTGCCTCTGTCGATTTGATGGTCGACCATGAAGATCTGCGTGAACAGGCACTTGAAGCAGGTTTCGATTTGTTGGTGGTCGATGAAGCGCATCATTTGATGTGGAGTGAAGAAGATGGTGGTAATGACCGTTATGATCTGGTCGAAGAGCTGGCTGAACATACGCCGGGCGTGTTGTTATTGACGGCAACACCTGAACAGCTCGGTGTGGAAAGTCACTTTGCACGCCTACGTTTGCTTGATCCACAGCGTTTTAACTCGCTGGATCGTTTCCTCGACGAAGAAGCACAGTATCAGCATACAGCTAAAATTGCAGAAGTGCTGATGTCAGACATGCCGCTAGAAGCCGAGCATTTAACTGCGATTGAAGCCTTGTTAGGTCATCCGATTGAAGATCAGCCTGAACAGCGTTTCCGTGCCATTCACGAACTTTTAGACCGTCATGGTACAGGTCGTATCCTGTTCCGTAATACACGTGAAGCCATTCAAGGTTTCCCGGGTCGTGACTGTCAGCCGGCACCATTGCCAGCACCAGAAAACTGGTCGAAAGATGGCAAGTTGCGTGAACAGATGTGGCCTGAAGAGGCGCAGCTCGATGGCGCATGGATGGAAGCCGATCCACGCGTGATGTGGCTGATGGAGCGTTTGCGTACCGATTTAAAACACAAAAAAGTCTTACTGATTGCGCGTAGCGGGCCAGTGGTTGAAGCGCTGGAAAATGTACTGCGCTTACATGCCGGTATTCGTACCGCCATGTTCCATGAAGGCATGAGCTTATTAGAACGTGACCAGGCCGCAGCTTATTTTGCTGAAGATTCGTATGGCGCGCAGATTTTACTCTGCTCGGAAATTGGTTCGGAAGGTCGTAACTTCCAGTTTGCCTCTGACCTGATTCTGTTTGACCTACCTGCGAACCCGGACGTGTTGGAACAGCGTATTGGTCGTCTGGATCGTATCGGTCAGGAAAACCGGATTCAGATTCATGTGCCTTATCTGGTGGGAACTGCACAAGAACGTATGTTCCGCTGGTATAACGAAGCGCTGAATATCTTCAGCAATATTTCTCCAGCTGCACAAACCTTGCAAGAAAATTTTATTGTTCGCTTGAAAGACTGTCTATTGGCAGACAAAGGTCAAGATTTTGAAGACCTGCTGGAAGAAGTTAGCGTGCAACGTGAAGCGCTGGAAGCTGAATTGCAGGAAGGTCGAGACCGTTTGCTTGAATACAACTCTTGCCGTCCGGTGGTGGCACAGGAAATTGTCAACGCGCTTGAAGACTATGATGACAATACCACTTTGCCGATTTTCATGAAGCGCTTTATGGCGTCTACGAATATCGACTTTGACGAGCAAAGTAACGGTACAGTGATCATCAAGCCAACCGATCAAATGCAGGTTCAAGGTTTGACGTTGGATGAAGAAGGGATTACAGCGACTTTCTATCGTGATCAGGCACAAATCCGCGAAGATGCGCAATACCTGACACTGGAACATCCATTCACTGAAAGTGTGATGGAAATGATCAATACGCAAGGCTTTGGTAGCACTAACGTTGCGGTACTAAAATCTGCAGCACTGCCACAGGGTTCGGTATTACTTGAAGTATGGTTCAAGGTCGATGTGGTGGCTCCGAAAGCATTGAACTTGCCGTCTAGCTTGCCGCAACAGTTGATTCGTGTCTTGCTCAGTGAAAAAGGTCAGGATCTATCACAAAAGATTGCACCAGAAATCCTGAAACCGTACTTGCATCATTTAGATGGCAATAGTTGCCGTCAGGTGGTGAAAGCACGTCGTGATGTGATTGAGGCACGTTATCAGCAAGCGCTTGAACTGGCACGCAGTGCATTGCCTGGCTTCAAGCAGCAAGCCAAAGAAGTGTATGGCAATAAATGGCAATATGAAATTGATCGCCTGACCTATCTGAAACAGTTCAATCCAAGTATCCGTGAAGATGAAATTGCACGTTTACAAAAGTTGCAGAAAGAAGGTTTAAGCCTGCTGGATGGTCTATCGGTAACACCGGAAGCAATTCAGGTGATGGTCGTGGTCAAGCCTTAAGCTTTACGCAATAAAAAAATGCAGCTTTCGGGCTGCTTTTTTTATAGGCAAAATCCGGGTTTATTATTTTTTTGGTCGGAGAATGCTGGTCTGTTATTTTCCTCCTGTTTAAAATTAGGCTACTGAATAATAAGAATGACAAAGTATGTCAAAAGCACTGATTACCCTTGGCACAAAGACCAGTCATGGCGGCATGGTGACTGAATGCGAACTCTCTTTTTTGATCAATGGTATTGCCGTACATTTAAATGGCATGAAGCATTATTGTCCCAAATGCCAGACTATGGTCACCGCAATTTCCAGCAATTTGTCTATTACTGTCAAAGGACGGGCAGTGGTCATCGCGGGGGATAAGGCCAGTTGCGGCGCGACTTTTCTACCGATGCAACATTTGACTGTATCGCAGAAATAGACTTTAAATTCTGAAGGAATACAGAGAAATGACTTTGAGGTCATGCTTTGAGCATTTTTGCGCTGCCGAATAAATCTTTAAAGCGGTAAGCTCATCTTACGATTTCAGGATGAATACGCACTGCGTTTAAAAATAATGAAGCAAGCCTTACATTTTACCCATGCCAATGGTATCCCTTCGGCAACTTATCGGAAGTTTCTGGACTGTTTTCAGCAAGACTATGAGGTCAAAGCGATTCCCTTTATCGGCATGAACCCACAATATCCAATTACGCGAGACTGGCGTTATCTGGTCGATGAAGTCATTGCAGATATCGAGCAGCAGTTTCCTCAGCAGCAAGTGATTGGCTTAGGACATTCCTTTGGTGGTCTGGTGACCCTTATGGCGGCGTATCGACGTCCCGAACTGTTTTCCAAGCTGATCATTATGGATCCACCATTTGTGATTGGAAAAAACAGCGCCATGTTTGAACTGATCAAAAAGCTGAATCTAAAAAGTGTCGATGGTTATACACCCGCAGGAATTACGCTAAAACGCAAAGATTATTGGTCATCAAAACAGGTCGCTATTGAAGCACTCCGGTTTAACCGCTTATTTAAAAATTTCGATGAGCAGTGTTTTGCTGATTATATCGAGAGCGGCATTCAGCCAGAACCTGAACGTGGTGGGGTGACGTTAACTATTCCAAAACAGATAGAAGCGGAAATCTTCCGGACTGTGCCAGCCTGGTGGTGGAGAACGCCACGCCGACCGCCTGAAGTGCCGATGCATCTGATGACTGCAGAGCAAAGCCAGTTTTATCAGCAGGGGTTGCCACAAGGGATGCACAAGATTTATCGGATTAATTATTCTGTGGTCGAGGGCGGGCATATGTTCCCGCTTGAGTATCCGGAAGCCACTGCAAAGGCAGTCAAAGCTCAACTCGCACTTTTGTAATCATCATAAAAAAGAGACGCTGATTACGTCTCTTTTTATACTAGTTCATGCAAATCGGAAAATTAGCGCAGCTGAGAATCTTCCAGATGACGTGCACCTTCAAGGATCATCCGGATCATGATCATGGTCTGTTCGGCAATTTCTTTGCGGTCTTCGGCAGGCATATCAATCACATTAGCACCCATGTTGAAGACCAGTTGGGTAATGGCTTTGGCTGCAATATCGGGATGAAATAACTTCTTATTGTTTAGGCGTTCCAGACGAATTAAATCTTCCTGAAGTTCCTGCTGAAAATAATTTAATTGGCGTTCCACCGCCTGTTTATAAGATTTGGAACCGGTATAGCCTTCACGTAATAACAGGCTCAGATTGCCTTCATCGGCATCCAGCTGGGCAATAAAGACTTCTACAGAACTGCGGATAATGCTGTTCTGGCGAGAAGCTTGCAGACGTGCTTCATGCAAAATCTGACGCAATACAATCCCGGCACGATCAATCAGCTCAATGGCCAGTTCATCAATATCTTTAAAATGACGATAGAAGCTGTTCGGTGCAATACCAGCTTCACGCGCGACTTCACGTAGACTTAAAGAGGAAATACTTTTTTGTGGCCCAATCAGATTCAACGCAGCCTGAAACAGTTCTTCCTTGGTAATGGTGGCCTTGCGACCGACACTCCGTACGATAATCGGCTCATCAATGCTTTTCGATTGTAATAAAGATGCGTCACTGCTTATTTTCATTGAAGGCTCGTTCATCGATAGGTTCATGCATGAATCATTTTATTATAACCGAGCCAGTCAAGCTTGTGAAATGATTAGAAACAATACGGTTGTATATACAAATATATATACATGTGTATAATAATTAAAAACCCAAGGTGATGTCACAAACGATGCATGTACTGCAAAAACTTAAAATGCCATTGAATGCACTGTCTGATAGTGTAGTTGATCAGCATGCAATTAATTTCTGGATTCAGAAACTCAATCCTGTATGGTCGTTGAATCAGCCATTAGGCAAGATCGTGCATATAGAAAATGCAGCACAGGATATGCTGAGTCTGAAAATTCAAGTGAATCGCTTATTTAAGTTTGGTGAAGCAGGGCAGCATCATCCGGTCTATGTGGTGGTAAACGGCATCCGTTATGAACGTAGCTATAGTTTGACCCGTGTAGATGCGCAACATGTTTTATTGACCGTGAAAAAAGTCAATGCCGGTAAAGTCAGTACCTGGTTGGCAGAACAGGCACAAGTAGGTGATGTGATCGAATTTGGTCAGCCTTATGGTGATATGACCTTGCCTGTGCAGACGAGTCCATTGATCTTGCTTGCAGCAGGGAGTGGTATTACCCCAATGCTCAGTATGCTGGAAAGCTTGAGCAAAAAAGGTGAACTATCTGCACCGGTCACTCTCTGGTACTGGGTTAAAAAAGATCAGGATGCCGCATTTAAAGCACGGTTTGAAGAGCTTGCTCAGAAACATGCAAATTTCTCATTTCATGTGTATGCCACTCAAGAACAGCCAGCTGCTGCACGTCTGGATGAAACCTATCTGACAGATCTGCAAAATCTGGAAAATAGCATCGTATATTGCTGTGGTCCTTCAGGTTTTGTATCTAAAGCAGAACAGCTTTTTGCTCAGGCAAAACAGTTTAAAGGTGAAGCCTTTAGCATGAGTTTGGCGGATCTATCGGATACCGGCTTTATTAATGTCACCCTGACCCAGTCGAAAAAAATTGTCAGCATTCCAAAAGGCCAATCCATTCTAGTGAGCCTGGAACAGCAAAATATTAAACCGACCCATGGTTGCCGTATGGGCATTTGTAATAAATGTGCCTGCAATAAAGTAGAAGGTTCGACCAAGAATTTGGTCAACGGTGCACAAAATACCGAACCCGGCAACCTGCTCAAAATTTGTATTAACTCAGCGCAGACTGACCTTGTCATCGACTTATAAGCGAGTTTTATCTTATGAATATGCCAGTAAAATTACAGTATTTTAAAAATCCTAAAAACCGTGAATTAACCCAGTTTGAACTTGATGAACTTGCACGTGAGCTCGATGCGATTAAGCAAGAAGTGCTAGATGATCTAGGTGAAAAAGATGCGAAATATATCCGTCGTGTCTATTCAACCATTCGTTACTCATCGATTGCCGGTCGCGCCTTATTGTTTGCAGGCTGGTTCCCGCCAGCATGGTTGCTAGGCACAGGTCTATTAGGCTTTGCCAAAATCATGGAAAACATGGAGTTGGGTCATAACGTCATGCATGGTCAATATGACTGGATGAATGATCCTAAACTCAATGGTCAGACTTATGAATGGGATATTGTAGGGACTTCAGACAACTGGCGTCAAACCCATAACTTTAAGCATCATACTTATACCAATATTAAGGGTATGGATGATGATATCGGTTATGGTCTATTACGCTTGTTCCCGGAACAGCGCTGGAAACCGGGTTATTTATTGCAACCGATTTATGCAGTGCCATTCTGTTTATTGTTCCAGTGGGGTGTTGCGATTCAGAATCTTGAATTGGGTAAATACTTCAAAGGTCGCAAAAGCAAAGAGCAGACCAAAGAAGAATGGCGTCCAATGCAGAGCAAAATTGGTAAACAGTTGTTTAAGGATTATGTATTCTTTCCATTGATAGCAGGTCCTGCGGCTTTACCGGTTTTGACCGGTAATATGGTGGCCAATGGTCTGCGTAATATCTGGACCTTTAGTATTATTTTTTGTGGTCACTTTACCAAAGATGTCGAAGTGTTCCCAAAATCGGTACTTCAAAATGAAAGTCGTGGTCACTGGTATATGCGTCAGATCCGTGGTTCATCTAACCTGACCGGTTCTGAAGCGTTTCATATCTTGACGGGTCATTTAAGTCATCAGATTGAACATCATTTGTATCCTGATGTGCCTGCACGTCGCTATCGTCAAATGGCACCGAAAGTTCAGGCTGTTTGTGAAAAATATGGTTTGAACTATAACAATGCCAGCTTGGTAAAACAGTATGGTAGTGTGATCAAACGTATTGTGAAATATGCATTTCCGTTTAAGAAATAATTTTTCTTAAAGCTAAAAAAACTACTTCAAATGAAGTGGTTTTTTTAGCTAGGAGGCGAATACTTCAGGAAGTAAAAATCCTGATTACGAAGCTATTTAAGATGATTTCAAGGCATAAAGTAAAAAAGTTAATCTGCCATTTATAGCGTTGTCTAAAGGTGTTTAGTAGGTTAACCCGATAGAATGGAAAGGACTAATATGGCATCGAATGAGCTGAAATATTAATTTTTGGAAGCTGTTGATCTTGACCCTCAAAATAGCTTTGCTGCGCCAGACTGAGCATTTCTATATCTTCCTTGCTATTCCCATAAGCATAAATTTCAGCATAATTATCCAGATTATATTTTTCTAGAATTCTAATTTTCTTTTGTGTGTTACTACAGTCAGGAGTTTGATAAAACCCTGTCAATTTCCCAGCTTTGATTTCAACTTCGCTACAGATTAAATCGATATTTAAATAACTGCACACCGGTTTAAGATACAAATCCAATGAGGCTGATACCAACACGACTTCATGTCCTAATTGTTGATGCTGTTTAAGTTGTTCTAATAATTTCGGATTCAACTTGAATATTAGTTGTTGTGCATAATCCTGAGCTAATTGCAGAATTTCCTCTGCATCACTGTTTTTAAACATGCTGGCATACAATTTGGGTCGCATGCGGTGTGCCGGATAGAAATTTAAATAATAGGCCTGTATCCATGGCAAAATTTGCATGCCGCGTTTCACAATATGCCGTTTTCTTAAGGCATGGAAAATGAACCCGGTAAAGCTATCATGTAGATACAGGGTTCCATCAAAATCAAATAAGGCTAGAGTTTTAGATTTTTGATTTTGCGCATGCATGTTTGATATCGACCATCGACGCGGGTAGCAAACCAGTTAGTATTATAATCACGACTTAATTTTGGTCCGGAAATGACCACTTCAGGCATAATGGCATAGATAGGATCTTTACCCGTTTTTTCCTGATAAAGCTTGCTGACACCACGATAAGTCATCGTATCTTCAAAGTCTTTATCTTTTTCTTTCTTTAAATCAGCTCGGATTTGACGTTCAGTGATAATAAAATTATTTTTGGCAAAAACACTGATTAACTCACGCTCAGATTGACTCTTCTGCGAACGGATCGCGCCATCTTTAGTATAGAGCAATAAGTCGCCATCCAGATCAAGTTCGGCTTCAGTTAAATCATTTAACATGCTCTGAAAAGCGGCATTTCGACTGGAATACATGCCCGAGTTATAGTCCGCAAAACGATAAATTGGCTTGTCATAATCCGCCGGATACATCATCAGGCGATGAATCCCATAATACAGACCGCCATATTGACTGTAGAGATCGGTACGTAACTCTGCGATATTGCCGCCTTGGCGTTTATGTTCTTTCGCATAGCTGATATGTACCTGCATTGAACCCAAGGTGGTAATTGGATTCATTTTCTCGCCAATATTCTGGCCGACCAGTTTGGCAGCACCAGTCAGGGCGCTAACATGATAATGCTTTGACATATAATCAAATATTTCACGATATAATTCGTCGAGTTCACGTTCGGTTTTGACCCGGTGCATCTGGCTTAAGTAGTTGTCTTCAGGACTCGGATGGTTCTTGAGAACTTCCTGGAAATATCCTGCAACTGTGCCACCAATTGCTTGACCAAGCTTATCTTTGAATTTTTCATCAAGGCGACCTTGGACTTCCTTAACCGCCTTTTCACCCAAACCCGGAACAGTAGGATCTGCAACAAAGTTAGATTCCTGATCAACCACTGCCACAATCGTACAAACATTTTTCTTGGTCTGAGGAATGCCGAGCTGTTCGGTAATGTCATAAATATCTTGTGCCCAAGACTCACGTTGGTTGACACGGTTTGGAATAGCTTTGCGAATATGTTCAACTTCAAGTGTCGGTTCATCATCTTTTGACCACCATGAACCATTGCCACAACCGGCAAGACCCAGAGAAAGTACAAGTACAGACAATGACTTAAAAGAAAAACAAGAAGCGAAAGTTTTATTCATGGTGTCGTAAATTAATTGAAAAGATGAGCGAATAAGGCAGATGCAGTATACTATGCCCATCAAAAAAGTGATGAATTTATATGTATATTGGTCCATATCAACTGTCAAACAATTTGATTGTCGCTCCCATGGCAGGTGTGACCGATCGTCCGTTTAGAACCTTGTGCAAATACTTTGGTGCAGGCCATGCGGTCAGTGAAATGATGACATCTGACAAAACTTTGCGCGTGAGTAAAAAGAGCTTATATCGTGCCAATTTTGATGGAGAGCTGGCACCGATTTCAGCGCAGATTGCTGGTTCAGATCCCCATGATCTGGCTGAAGCGGCACGTTATCAAGTGGCCAATGGTGCGCAAATTGTTGATATTAATATGGGCTGCCCAGCCAAAAAGGTCTGTAACCGACTCGCCGGTTCTGCTTTATTGCAGGATGAAGATCTAGTTGCGCGTATTCTGGATGCAGTTGTGGCTGCAGTTGATGTGCCAGTGACCTTAAAAACCCGTCTTGGTTATTTGAACGGTCAGGAAAATATTATGCGTGTCGCTAAACGTGCTGAACAAGCCGGAATTGCAGCGCTAGCTTTACATGGCCGTACCCGTGAAGATATGTACCTGAATACCGCGCGTTATTCTTTAATCAAAGACGTAAAGGAAATGTTGAAGATTCCTGTGATTGCCAACGGTGATATCGACAGTCCGGAAAAAGCCAAATACGTGCTGGATTATACCGGTGCAGACGCAATTATGATTGGTCGTGCAGCACAAGGTCGCCCCTGGATTTTTCGTGAAATTGCCCATTATTTAAAAACTGGTCAACATCTTGACGCACCAAGTATTACAGAAGTTAAAGATGTACTGCTGGGACATTTGACAGAATTATACGAATTTTACGGCGAGTATTCCGGCTGCCGAATTTCCCGTAAACATATTGCCTGGTACACCAAAGGACTGCGTTCCAGTAACGAGTTTCGTCAAAGCATGTATCAGGTAGAAAATACCGCTGACCAGTATCGTGTGGTAGAAGATTATTTTAATGCACTGCTAGAACATGGTTTAACCATGACTGATGTACAGGTCGAGCAGGTGAATTTACTGGAAACCAAGTAATGACGGGCAAAATTCAGCGAATCATGTAATATTTTTTGCATGAAATCCCTACCTTTTTTATCTTGAGCAGGCTGATTTTTGCATTTTGTTTACACTTCAGCCTGTCTAATACATAGCAGCACAGTTTGTTCACTTAAACTGGACAGGACTTGGACATTGCTTACTCAAGCTTCCTCTATGATGAACCTATCCAGATATAAAGATGAACCTATCCAGATATAAACCAGATGTGATCCATCTTGTTTATCGTCATCATTGAGGGAGATCTGTAATGACAAATACCAATCGTCCAGTCACAGAGTTTAGCCATAAAACGTCAACGGAATTGCCACAAGAACGCAGTGAAGGCCTGAATATCAATCCGACTGATACTAATGCACGTCCAGATTTGAATACACCCGTGAAAGATAATCCTCGTGTTCCAGACATGAATGAAGGTGAAGATAATCTGGCTGCCACCAGTGCCGGTACTTTGGGCGGAGCTGCGGTAGGTGCAGTTGCAGGTCTGGTAGGTGGTCCTCCAGGTGCAGTGGTGGGTGGTATTATTGGTGGCGTTGTTGGCGGTATTGCGGGTAATGATATTGCAACGCCTGATCATGAGAAACAGGCAGATAATTACCAGCACCCAGAGAACTTACCTGAGGCAGATAACTATCGACATCCAGATCATTTGAGAGCAGAAGATAATTACTGGAGAGATGAGTATCATAATCGCCCGTATTTCAATGAAACGCGTAGCACATATGGCGATCTAGATTATGATCGTGATTATCGCGGTGCTTACCGGGTCGGTTATGAAAATCGTCCGATGTATGAGCATGATACGGATTTTGACCGTGCCGAACCTGAACTGCGTACCAAGTGGGAACAGTTAAAAGGTGAGTCCCGCCTCAACTGGGAAGAAGCGAAATTTGCAGTTAAAGATGCCTGGCATCGTGTCACACGCTAATTCTAGATAAATTAAAAACCTCTCCATGTGGAGAGGTTTTTTTATGATTCAAGTATTAAAGATGCTTCATTTCCAGTATGAGCTGGTTAATCAGATCGGAAGCTTCCATTTCACGAATCTGTGCCACGTTCGAACCTGCCCAGAATGCACCATAACCTTGATCCCCATGTTTGGCAGCAGCAGCATGTAATTGCTTGGCCAGATCATAAGTATATGGATAAGCGGGAACATCCAGCCGATCGGGTGTATCCACTTCAATATGCCAGTGGTTAATGATGCCGCGTGCAGGACGACCGGAAATACTGGCACTCACTTGAGTGAGTGGCTTGGAAAATAAGGCTTTACGATAGGCATCATTGGCATTGGAAGATTTACACTGCACAAATGCAGTCCCGAGTTGCACGGCATCTGCACCGAAATCCATCATTTGACGCGCTTGTTCACCCATCATAATCCCGCCTGCTGCTACAATCGGCAGGGAAGAATGCTGTTTGATCAGCTTGACCAGATTGGAGGTTTTAACTGAGGCATCAAATTTGGTCGAGAAAATCCCGCGATGGCCACCAGCCTCAATACCTTGTGCAATAATGATATCAATTCCGGCTGCTTCAATGGCTTTAGCTTCGGCAAAATTGGTGGCAGACACCATGGTCAGAATCCCGGCCTGTTTGAGGGCTTGAATCTGATGCGGATGTGGAATCCCAAAATGAAAGCTGACTGCTCGCGGTTTGGTTTCCAAGACCAGATTCAGGAAGTCATCATTGTCTTTAAAACTCGGATAAATACACTCCAAATGATCTGGTGCCTGAGCGCCATATTCGGCAAATTTATCTTTAAACTGTGCAATCCATGCCTGCGCTACAGCCTCATCTACAGGAACAGTGTCATGACAGAAAAAATTAACCTGAAAAGGGCAATCTGTCAGTTCTTGAGTCTTTAAAATCTGTTGCCGAGCTGCATCAATACTGCTGGCCCCCAGACCCAGTGAACCCAAGCCGCCCTGATTGGACACTTCGGCAGCAAGCTCGGGCGTAGAGACACCTGCCATCGGTGCCAAGAAAATAGGATGTTTAATTCCGAGATTTTCTAATAAAGACATAGATTTGCTCCTTGTTATGCTTTTACTTTGCCTTTGAGCACAAAATTAAGCAAATCATATTGGTTATTTTATTTTGAAATACTGCAGCATGGGTTACGTGTTATTTACATTTCTTGCGACACGCTACGTCGCCAAGAAGATAGAACTTTTATTAGCCTAGAATTGAACACTTTATAATAGCTTTTTGGTCACATATTCTCTGAGCTCATGTCTGATCGTATCCGTGAAAAACTGCAAATTTTAGCCGATGCTGCCAAGTATGATGTGTCTTGTTCATCTAGTGGTAGCAACCGTAAAAATAAAGACAAGGGTGTGGGCAATACCGGGAATGGTATCTGTCATAGTTATACCGAAGATGGCCGCTGTGTGTCCTTATTGAAAATTCTGTTCTCTAATGTCTGTATTTTTGACTGTTCCTATTGTGTTTCGCGCCGTTCCAATGACGTCCAGCGTGCAGCATTTACCGTGCAGGAAGTCGTCGATCTGACCATGAATTTTTATCGGCGTAATTATATTGAGGGGCTGTTTCTCAGTTCGGGAATTTTTAAATCGGCCGATCACACCATGGAACGGATGCTACAGGTGGTCAAAAAACTTAGACTCGAAGAAAACTTTAATGGCTATATCCATCTGAAAACTATTCCGGGTGCATCACAGGAGATCATTACCGAATCTGGGCTGTATGTCGACCGTATGAGTATTAATCTTGAAATGCCGACGGAAGCGGGACTGCAAAAATTTGCGCCTGAGAAAACCCATGCCGAAGTACAAAAAGACTTGGGCATTGTACGCGACCGGTTGATCCAGCTCAAAGATGAACGCAAGCTGATCAAGTCAGTCCCCAAGTTTGTACCTGCCGGACAAACCACACAGATGGTGGTGGGCGCGCATAGTGAAACCGATCAGGATATTATTTTGATGGCTGATCGGCATTACAAGGAATTCAAGCTGAAAAGGGTGTATTTCTCTGGTTATATCCCGATTAATCCTGAAGATAAAGCCTTACCCGCCATCGGTTCAGCACCGCCATTATTAAGAGAAAATCGTCTGTATCAATCTGACTGGCTGATGCGTTTTTATGGCTTTGCTGCTGATGAAATTGTCGATGAGCAGCATCCGAATCTGGAGCTGGATATTGATCCCAAACTCAGTTGGGCCTTGCGTCATCCTGAAGCCTTTCCAGTCGATATTAACCGTGCCGACTATAAAATGATTCTACGGGTACCCGGTATAGGTGTACGTTCTGCCCAGAAAATTGTACAGGCCCGCCGTTTTGGACAGATTCATATTGACCAGCTAAAACGCATGGGCGTGGCTTATAACCGGGCGCAGCATTTTATCCGCTGTGCAGATACACCGAAATTTAAGAAAGATCAGCAGTCCCATCAGATTCGCCAGCAAATTTTGATGTCAGGACAATCCAAATATCAGCAGCAACTTTCACCTCAATTAGGATTGGGTTTCTAGTGGCAAGTTACTGTTTTGATGGCAGCATGACTGGTCTGCTCAGTTGTGTATTTCGTGCTTTCGAGTTTAAAGAATTTAACGTGATAGTGACGGCCAATCCTCAAGCACAAACAGGTTTATTTGATGAATTTATCCATGTGGCCTCTAATGATCAGCATGGGCAGCGGGTGTGGCAGGGATTAAAGCAGAAAGTATCTTCCAGCAGTTTGCGTGCTTTTTACTATACGTTTTTGTCAGAGCAGGAAGCAGCGTTCCAGACTCTTTTTGATTTTGCAGTCTATGTCTTTCAAAACCAGCGTCCAGTCGATAAAGATTATGGTCATACTGCGGTGATCGGCATGTCGCAATGGGCCAAGCAAGTGGGGCGGGAAAAGCATCGTATGGAGGCTTTTGTACGCTTTAAAAAAGCCAAAGATGGTTTGTTTCTGAGTCTGGTCAGACCGGATTTTAATGTCTTGCCGATTATTTCCCGACATTTTCAGGAGCGTTATCAGGATCAAAGCTGGCTGATTTATGACGAGCAGCGTAATTACGGTATTTATTATGATTTAAGGCAGATGCATCAGGTCGAGATGAACGCTGAAATAATCGATCCACAAATCCGGATTGGTCATAGTCAATCATTCAGTATTGAACTGGATGATCAAGAGCTGCTATATGATCAGCTCTGGAAAGACTATTTTAACAGTGTGAATATTCAGGCGCGCAAGAACATGAAATTGCATATTCAATATGTGCCAAAGCGCTACTGGCGTTATATGAATGAGAAATTACTTTAAACAGTACATCAAGCTGCTTTCAGGCATAATAAGCATTGGTATATTTAAATTGAGTGTATAAACATGAAGGTATGGCTAACGTCATTAGCGCTGCTCACTGGATTAACTGCATGTTCGGAACAACCACAAAAACCGGTCGTAGATCCAGCCAAATATCAGGTTCAGGCCGCACAGGAACTGCAGCAACGTTTTGATGCACTCAATGTCCAGTTAGCCCAAGACTTTCAGGAATTTAAGAAAGTCGAAAGCATTGCTTTCGCGCACCAGTTTCCTTTAGATGTCAATAATCTGCAAAGCTTAAACCAACATCTCGTTAGCAGTACGGCATTAAAACCCAGTAAAATTGCCTATTGCGATATGATGAATAGTTATTTTGCCGATATGTACCGCTTGGGACATTACAATCTGGAACTGGTCGATGACATTAAATTGCCTAATGCCAAGAATGAAAATTTAAAAGCAAATTTCTCCGACGCTGATCATTTTTATACTTTTATTCTGGATCGTTATACGACTTATCGTCAGGTCCAGCAGACCATGGGTTATGGCTGTAATTTAAAAGCTGTGCTGTAAATCTCAAAGATAGAAAAAAGCCCATCATCAAGATGGGCTTTTGATTTTAAAAATTAACAACCGCTCAGTTTTTCAGGCTGCGGTTTCTCATCCGGGAAGAAGATTGGACGAAGTTTTACCCCAATGCCATTGCCGATAAAGGCAAACACCAGCCATAACCAGCCATGCAGACTACCCGACGCAATTCCACTGAAATATGCACCGATATTACAACCGTAGGCCAGGCGTGCGCCATAGCCCAGCATTATGCCACCTATAACAGCAGCAATCAGTGAACGTTTTGGAATATTGAAATTCGGCGCAAATTTACCTGCCAAACTTGCTGCCAACAAAGCACCCAGCATAATACCGAAGTTCATCATTGATGTAATATCAAACCATAATGATTCTGCCAGTGCTTTGGCATTGCCTGCTTTTTGCCAATAATCCCAAGAAGCTACATCAACACCTACGAGCGTAGCACCTTTGGCACCCCAAACTGCCAGCGCAGAGGTCACGCCCCAAGGACGACCTGCCAGTGCCAAAGTGGCAAAGTTGAGCAAGGTCAGAATAATACCGCCCCAAATCAGAGGCCATGGACCACGAACAAAGCGCTTCCAGCCCTGATATTCACTGCGTGGCTCAATTTCCAGGCTACCATGACGTTTCTTTTCAAAATAAACAGTCGCCGCAGCAATGATGGCAAAAACGATAAAGCTCAACAGCAATCCAGGGAGGACGCCTAAACTTTCTACCAGTGAAATAGGCTCAAGATGTGGCAGGGCAAACCACCAGTCAAGGTGGGAGGTCGCAATCACAGACCCGATACAGAAGAACAAGAGCGTCACCAGCATACGTGCACTACCGCCACCGACGGTATACAGCGTACCTGATGCACAACCGCCACCAAGTTGCATACCGATACCGAAAATAAAGGCACCAATCATGACTGACATGGAAACAGGGTTAACATTGCCTTTGACTGGGTTGCCGAACAATTCACCTGCACCTAAAGCGGGGAAGAACAGTAAAACTGCCAGCGCCAGCATAATCATCTGCGCACGTAAACCACGGCCGCGACGTTCCTTGATAAAGACACGCCAGCTCGAAGTAAAACCAAATGAAGCATGGTACAGGGTCATGCCCAGTGCACCACCAACCAAAAATAATAGGGCCTGATTTAAGCCTACGATTTGATAGGCACCGATTGTACCTATGATAAGCAAAATAAAAGCTGCCCAGACCGAAATATTCGACCGTTGGGAAGCAGCAACAATGACTGACATGGGAGATTAAATTTTAAAAATAAAGGCTGGTATTCTACTGAATTTCAGTTTAAATGCAGCCCGTTTTGCCGATTCAATCACAATTAAGTCATTCTAATACTTGATAAGTTTTATCAATTTATCTGATTTTATCGAATCATTTAGATAAAAAATTGATCCCATCAAGAAATAATGCAATTTCAATTTAGATCATTCGATATTTAAAATCATCTCTGATAAAAAAGCCTGCAATCGCAGGCTTTTAAACATCAAGCTGAATGCTAAAATCAGTTTTCAGCTTTTTCCCGAACTTCTCCGGCACCTTCCTCAACTGCCGCAGCTGTTGCTGCAGTTGCTTTACGTGCTGCTTCCGCAGTGGCATCTGCTGCTCTAGACGTTGCAGCAGCTGCTTCGTCCGCTGCCTGAGCAGTATTTTCCGCGGCATTATCCATTGCTCGTTCGGTTTCTACCGCAGCCTCACGGCTGGCATCTTCCATATCATGACCGGCTTGATTGGCTGCATTTTCTAAATGCTCACCTGTGGTTGCGCCGGTTTCAGGCGCTTCTTCTTTACTACAGCCGACTAAGGCAACAGTGGTCGCCAAACCTAAAGCAATCAGTAATTTATTCATCGAGTAATATCCTTTTGTTGTTGTAGAGCTGCAATCTAATTTAGCAGCCATTTGTTTAGATTTATGCTAGCAAATAGATCAACATTTGTTGATTAACTGTAACTTTTTTCGATACTTATACTGTAATGGCACAGTCGGAAGTTGTTTTAAGTTTCATGGAATAGTGATATTCACAGAGAGGGGAGCTTCAAAACTATCATTCGACATGCAGATTATAGTATGAAGTTTGGTATTTAGATATTTGGCATCATGAGCCAGAGATAATTCTAAAAATGAAGAAATGAAAGACATAAAAAAGCCCGCATGATGCAGGCTTTTTTTAAGAAAAACTTATAGACCAGCAGAGGCTTTAAGCGCTTCCACTTTGTCAGTTTTTTCCCAAGTAAATGCAGTATCTGAACCTTCACGACCGAAGTGACCATAAGCAGCAGTTTGCTTATACATTGGCTGGATCAGGTCAAGCATACGGGTAATGCCATATGGACGTAAGTCGAAATGTTCACGAACCAGTGCAATAATCAATTCTTCAGAGACTTTTGCAGTATTGAATGTATTGATTGAAATTGAAGTTGGCTCAGCAACACCAATCGCATAAGACACCTGAATCTCACACTTGTCAGCCAAGCCAGCAGCAACGATGTTTTTCGCCACATAACGACCTGCATACGCAGCAGAGCGGTCAACTTTAGATGGATCTTTACCAGAGAAAGCACCACCGCCGTGACGTGCCATACCGCCGTAGGTATCTACGATAATTTTACGGCCAGTCAAACCACAGTCACCTACAGGACCACCGATCACAAACATACCCGTTGGGTTGATGTGGAATTTGGTGTCTGCATGGAACATGTCAGCAGGAATGATTTTCTTCACGATTTCTTCAATCACAGCCTCTTTCAGGTTTGCTTGAGTGATTTCAGGATCATGTTGAGTTGAAAGAACGACTGCATCTAAACGAACTGGTACGCCATTTTCATAAGCAAAAGTTACCTGACTTTTTGCATCTGGGCGTAACCATGGCAAGGTGCCATTACGACGTAATTCAGCCTGCTTTTCCATCAAGCGATGCGCATATGAAATCGGCGCAGGCATTAATACATCAGTTTCGCGGCTTGCATAACCGAACATTAAACCTTGGTCACCGGCACCCTGATCTTCAGGTTTCTGGCGGTCTACACCCTGAGCAATTTCAGGTGACTGTTTACCAATCATGTTGATCACGGCACAGGTTGAACCATCAAAACCAAGATCAGAATGGTGATAACCAATTCCGTTTACGGTATGACGTACAATTGCCTCAAAATCAACATTTGCTGTCGTTGTGATTTCACCGGCAAGTACAACCGCACCTGTTTTTACAAGCGTTTCACAAGCAACCCGTGCATATGGGTCTTCTTTTAAGATTGCATCCAAAATAGCGTCACTGATTTGGTCAGCCATTTTATCTGGATGGCCTTCGCTTACAGATTCCGAAGTAAATACAGCGTACTCGCGCATAGTCCTATCACAGTTAATTTTAAAGACCCGATATGTTACATCGAGTTGCGCTCTAGGACTAGCTTAACAGGACAAAATTGGTCGAAATTGTTTCAAATTATTGTGTTTTTAATTGATTAATAGAATTAAAAAAATTGATATGTCTATTTAGGCAGCATTATTGATTGGGGAATATGAAGCAACAATATTTTAATCAATCAGACAGCCAGAAAATTAAATGCTTAGATTTCTGATTAAATTTTAAAAAAATAGACGCTAGAAAAAATACAAAGCTCAAAATTCAAAATTTACTTAAGCAAGTGATCATTACATCAATAAAGTGGATTCAGGCTGTGCGCCTTGCGACCAACTGTCTTGCTGATGTTCAAGCGTGTCTTCATATTAGCGCTAAGTCTTCCACATTAGCTGGTTAGGAATGACGACATCTTTTGCTATGGACTTCTTGGAGCAAGACTGTACGGAGATCAGAAATCATGTATCAAAAGGCATTTACCCTGATTGAAGTGCTGATCGTGCTCATCATTATCGCGATTTTAGTAACGATGGCTTTTATGAGTTATCAAGCTTATATCGTACGTAATCAATTGGCCGAAGTATTTGAGCAAGCTGGAGCATATCGAACCCAGTTTATTGCTTCGGATCAGCACTGTGATGCCGGACGTGAGATTGGTGGGCATGGTCAATATATCGAAAAAGTGATCATTAATGCCGCATGCCGGATAGAGTTCAAGATAGGAGAGCAGGGAGTAGATGCTGCGATTCGCGGGAAATCGGTTGCTTTTGACGTTCATAGTGGCAAATGTTACTCCACTGATATTCAGCAGCGCTATTTGCCTAAAGACTGTCAGGGACAATAAGTCTACCGAGGTTGGAAATTAGCCTAAGCAAATTAGATTTTCACCTGTATATCAAACAATCCTGCCAATATTTTATAAAATTTAATACAAATTACATTATGAATAGATCAGAGAGTCATATAAATTTTCTTCAAAAATAATAGTGTGAGACATATGAAATAGAAACAAAATCAGCATAAATTCAATCCTGTTTATCAGCTTGGAATCCAGATACAGAAACTAAAGTCGCTTTTGAAATGAAGGATAATTCAATCTGAAAATCAGCACAGAGAACCGAAGCCGAAGAAGAAATGTGGAATAATTGTACGATAAGGCAAGAGACACTCAATAAACTGATAAATATTGTTGGTTAGTCTTTACCCCTCGCTGTTTTTTTAAGACAATAGACAGCAGTTTTGAAAGTCTTTTCATCATTTCCTATTTCTGAATATTTTGGACTCTGATTTATGACAACCCCGCTTAATGAACGTCGTATTGCAAACGCAATTCGTGTATTGGCAATGGATGCTGTGCAAAAAGCAAACTCAGGACATCCAGGTGCTCCAATGGGGATGGCAGATATCGCTGATGTGGTTTGGCGTGAATTCATGAACCACAACCCGACCAACCCGAATTGGGCAAACCGTGACCGTTTTGTATTATCAAATGGCCATGGCTCTATGCTTCAATATGCGCTTCTTCATTTAACGGGCTACGATCTTTCGATTGAAGATCTTAAAGCATTCCGTCAACTTCATTCTAAAACACCTGGTCACCCGGAGTTGGGCTATGCACCAGGGATTGAAACGACGACTGGTCCTTTAGGTCAAGGCATCGCGAATGCTGTCGGTTTTGCACTGGCTGAAAAAACTCTAGCTGCGCAATTCAACAAAGACGACATCCAAGTTGTAGATCACTTCACTTATTGCTTCCTCGGCGATGGCTGTTTGATGGAAGGTGTTTCTCACGAAGCATGTTCTTTGGCGGGTACATTGGGTCTGGGCAAATTGATTGCTTACTATGACGACAATGGCATCTCGATTGATGGCGAAGTGGAAGGCTGGTTCTCTGACGATACAGAACAACGCTTCTTGGCGTACGGCTGGCAAGTGATTAAAGTTGATGGTCACGATGCAGATGCAATCCGTCAGGCAACTGTTGAGGCGAAAGCTGAAACTGCTAAACCAACCATCATTATCTGTAAAACCGTGATTGGTTTGGGTTCACCAAACAAGCAAGGTAAAGAAGACAGTCATGGTGCACCACTCGGTCATGACGAAATCGTCTTGACTCGTGAAGCACTAGGCTGGACTGATGAAGCATTTGTAATTCCTGAAGATGTTTATGCAGCTTGGGATGCGAAAGCCAAAGGTGCTGAATCAGAAGCAGCTTGGAACGAAACATTTGCTGCTTATGCTGCAAAATATCCAACTGAAGCAGCTGAGCTTAAACGTCGTTTATCTGGTGAATTACCGGCTGACTTCGTTGCAAAAGCGGATGCTTATATTGCAGAAGTGAATGCCAAAGCTGAAACGATCGCAACGCGTAAAGCGAGCCAAAATGCATTGCAAGCACTTGTTCCATTATTGCCAGAAGTTCTAGGTGGTTCTGCGGATCTTGCAGGTTCTAACCTGACCCTTTGGAAAGGCGCGCAAGGCGTACAGGACAATCCGGCAGGTAACTACGTACACTATGGCGTACGTGAATTCGGTATGACTGCAATCGCGAATGGTGTTGCACTGCATGGCGGGTTCATCCCTTATGTAGCAACATTCCTGATGTTTATGGAATATGCACGTAATGCCGTACGTATGTCAGCATTAATGAAACAGCGTGTAATCCACGTTTATACGCATGACTCAATTGGTCTGGGTGAAGATGGTCCAACGCACCAACCTGTTGAACAGATCGCATCACTTCGTGGTACACCAAACCTGAATACGTGGCGTCCATGTGACACTGTTGAAGCAGCAATTTCTTGGAAATCTGCATTAACGCGTGCCGAAGGTCCAACTGCATTGATCTTCTCTCGTCAGAACTTGCCATTCCAAAACCGTACTCAAGCTCAAATTGAGAGCGCTGCGAAAGGTGGTTATGTACTGGCTGAAGAAAAAGGTGAATTGAAAGCCATCATTATTGCTACTGGTTCTGAAGTATCTCTTGCAATGGAAGCTTATGCACAGCTTGAAGGCGTGCGCGTAGTGTCTATGCCATGTGCTGAAGAATTCATGAAGCAAGATGCAGCTTATCGTGAAGCAGTTCTTCCAACGAATATTCGTGCACGTGTTGCTGTTGAAGCTGCACATGTAGATTACTGGTGGAAATTTGTAGGTCTTGATGGTCGTGTCATTGGTATGACCACTTATGGTGAATCTGCACCTGCAAAAGATCTGTTCCAGTTCTTCGGGATTACCACTGAAGCAGTGGTTGCAGCTGTAAAAGAGATTACTGCATAATCAACTGATTAGGCGGTTTATTAAAAGGCGCTCCAGTTTTGGGGCGTCTTTTGCTTTTTAGCGTTGTTTTCATGTGGCAACTGTTAGAAAGTTCTCCCATAGTCGAAATGAAAGAGTGAGATGAACATGAGCTTGTATGAACAAATTAACGATGAAATTACTTTAATGGATGCAGGCGAACTCAAGTGGATCGGACAGGAATTACCTCTTGAAGCGATGGTTGCAGTTGATTTAATGCTGCAGAATTAGCCGAAGAAAATATCATTAAAGTGCGTCGTAAAAATCATGAAAAGACGACTGGCCTAAAACAGGTTGATCGTATTCTGGTTGAAAAACTTTAAACATAAAGCATGAAAAGTCCCTGATTGGGACTTTTTTATGCCGGATGATTTTCATCTGACAGGTTGCTTATGAACATCAGATGAGATAAAGCTAGGTTTAGGCCGCTATAAAAATTCAGCGACCACTATCGAAACGACTTAAATTAAAGAAATAAGCCAAAGAAGCGGTTAAACATGAATATACAGCCCCAGATCCAGATCAAATCTCTAGAGCAAATATCACAGCCGGAATGGCTATTTTTATGGCAAGACTATCAACGCTTTTATCAGACGCAAATTTCGGATGAGGTGAGTGAAAATACCTGGGATAAATTAACCAATTCTGAATTAGATTCAATATACGGTTTTGCGGCCTTGATTGATGGAAAGGTCGTTGGGATGGTGCATGTCATCGAACATAACAGTAGCTGGACAGTAAGACCATATGCTTATTTGCAGGATCTATTTACCCATCCTGACTATCGGGGAAAGGGTGTGGCGCGTAAGTTGATTCAACATGTCTATCAGGTTGCACAGCAGCGTAATTGCGACCGGGTTTACTGGCTGACTCAGGAATCAAATCATCAGGCACAAGCGTTGTATAACAAAGTCGCCAAGAAAACTGGATTCATCCAGTACCGTATGGATTAAAGCTCAAAAATTAAAAAAAATAACTTACAATTTTATCGTTTCATCACTGCAACAAAACGTTTTATCTTTAGGGCTGTAAACGGTTCCAGATTCTATACACTTAATAACATCCAAAACGTGAGATAAAAACATGAATTTCAAAACATTAGCATTAGGCTTGGCGGTCGCATCTGTAGCAACAGTTTCTATGGCAAAACCAGTGGCCTATACGATTGACCCGACTCATTCAGCAACGGTGTTCTCTTGGAGCCACTTTGGTTTCTCTACACCATCTGCAAACTTCAGTGACATCCAGGGTACGATTAATGTTGATAATGCAAAACCTGCGAATTCTTCGGTCAATGTGAACATCCCGGTTGCAAGCATTAATACGAATGTGAAAGCGCTGGATGACCATATTAAGACAGCAGAATTTTTTGATGCTGCCAAATATCCGAATATCACTTTTAAAAGTACTAAAGTTCAGGCTTTAGGCAAAAACAAATACAAAATCACCGGTAACTTAACCGTAAAAGATGTCACTAAACCTGTGGTACTGGACGCAGTTTTAAATAAACAAGGCGTGCACCCAATGACCAAATTACAAACGATTGGTTTCAATGCAACCACTTCATTTAACCGTTCAGCCTTTGGGGTAGGCGGTTATGTTCCAAATGTGGGCGATAAAATTACAGTGAACATTACTACCGAGGCTTCTGTTCCTGCTCCGAAAAAATAAGCATGACAAATTAAAAAAGCACCCAACTGGGTGCTTTTTTATTACGGTGATTTAAGTTGCAAGTTTTCTAAATAATGCAGCAATACCGAACTGGCGGCCTGTTCAAGCGCGGGCGCATAGCTTTGATGATCCGCCCGTAAGGCGGGAATATTGATCTGGGCTTTGCGTAACTCACAGGTATGTCCAATCAGCCATTTCTCTAAACTTTCACTGGCCACTTCAGCATGGAATTGTAGTGCTAGAATATTCTGTCCTACCCGAAAGGCCTGATTTGGATAAAGATCAGAGCTGGCCAGTAATTCTACCTGTTCAGGTAGGTCAAAGGTATCACCATGCCAATGCAGGACGTCAATATCCTCCAGAGCTTTTAGTGGATTGTTTTCAATAGAAGCAAGACTGAGTTTAGACCAGCCAATTTCCTTCACATCTCCGGGATAGACTTTAGCATTCAATGCAGCAGCAATTAACTGCGCACCTAAACAGATGCCTAAAGTCGGTAAATTCTTTTCCAGTCGAACTTTAAGTAAGTCTATTTCTTGTTGTAAGAAAGGGTAATCCTCAGTTTCATAGACTGCAATCGGGCCACCGAGAATAATTGTTAATCCAGGATGTTTAAAAGCCTTGGTAAGATCATCGATGCCAGCTTCGAAATAACGCACACGTAAGCCGAGCTGATAAAAAATATCTTCCCAAGCACCTAAGTCTTCAAAAGCCAAATGTTGAATGGCATACACGGTATCGGAGAGGTGGGCTAAGTTCAGCATAGTTTTTTGATATCAAGAGAATGATTTAATTTAACGTGAATCAAAAGCAAAATAAAAGGCTTTATGCCCCACATCATGTGCAAAATAGAAAATAATGAACATCGCTGCGCTATCGGCAACTGTGTAAACATTTTCGTGTGATCGCTACATGAAGCAGTTCATTTTTCCTTTTATATAGGAAAGGGAGTAGAGTAAGGCTGCCGTACTGAATAAAAATAACAAGACCATCAGGATCAAGGATATGCAAAATATACGTTTATATGTCGATAAAAATAGAATCAGCCCTTATGCCATGTCGGTCTATGTTGCCTTAAAAGAAAAGGGTTTAGATTTTCAGGAAATCGTGATTGATTTAGATCAGCAGCAACAGAAATCTGCGGCTTATCAAGCCATTTGTCCAAGTGCTAAAGTTCCGTGTTTAATAGTAGATAACTTTAGCCTGTTTGAATCATGGGCGATCACTGAATATTTGGAAGATGCCTTTCCAGCACCTAATTATCCAGCCTTATATCCTAAGGAAATTTATGCTAGAGCTAAATGTCGGGCCATACAAGCCTTGGTCAAAACCGATTTTATGCAAATCCGCCAGCAGATGCCTTCCGATTCGGTATTTCATCTAGCAAAAATGTCTATACCTCTTACAGCTTCGATCACTGAAGAAATTCAGCGCTTGGTGAATGTGGCAGAATATATGCTGGAGGACATATGGTTGACTGAACACTGGTCAATTGCAGACTTTGATCTGGCCTTTATGTTGCATCGTTTGTTGAGCCATCAGGTGAAACTTCCTGTGAAAATAATAGAATATGTCGAGCGTAATTTTAAGCGTGCTTCGGTACAGGCCTGGCTGGCAGAACATGAAAAAGCTAAAACTTTAATCTAATGTCGACTGATAAAACAGTTCATAAAAAACCTACTTAAATAGGTAAAATTCAAGCGTAATATGAATCAGAACAAAACTTGAAAAGATGCTGAGGATACAGTCCTCGTTGAATAAGAAGGAGGGAGGGGCCGGTGGGGAATTCACATCATCATGAACATAGTCATGTCGCCGTGACTGCAAAAAATGCCAAAAAATTATCAATAGCGTTGGCATTAACCACGACTTTTTTAATTGTGGAAGTGATTGCTGGTTTTCTAACTCAAAGTTTGGCCCTACTTTCTGATGCTGCGCATATGTTTACCGATGCTGCTGCACTGGCTATCGCTTTAGTCGCTATCAAAATTGGGCAAAAACCGGCAGACAATAAACGGACATTTGGTTATCAGCGCTTTGAGATTTTGGCTGCCCTGTTTAATGCCGTGATGCTGTTTGTGGTTGCGATTTATATTTTGTTTGAAGCTTATCAGCGTTTGAGTTATCCGCCAGAAATCCAGAGCCTTGGCATGATGATTGTTGCTGTTTTGGGGCTGATCATTAACCTGATTTCCATGAAAATACTGGTGTCCAGCAGTCAAGAAAGTCTCAATGTCAAAGGTGCATATCTGGAAGTGCTCAGTGATGCACTGGGATCTGTAGGCGTGATTATTGGAGCACTAGTGATTTATTTGACTGGCTGGATGTGGATGGATACGCTGATTGCGGTATTGATCGGATTTTGGGTATTGCCAAGAACCTGGATTTTGCTGAAACAGAGCATCAATATTCTGCTTGAGGGTGTGCCGGATGAAATTGATATTGAAAAATTACGCCACGATCTTTTGGCGCTCGAAGGGGTTCAGGACATTCATCAGCTCAAGGTTTGGGCAATTACTTCCAAAAAAGTCATGCTGACTGTGCATCTGGTTGCGCCGAATGTGGATTATCAGAAACTGCGGCATCAGACCTTTGAGATGCTTCACTATGAGCATCATATTACCGAGATGACTTTGCAGATTGAAGCGGAAGACTGCCCACCAGAACATCGGGGACAATCCTCACATCTGCATTCACATGCCGAAAGCCATCCACATTGAAATTGAATAGTCTCAACCGCAGAAATATTTTTTATTTTTTTAAAAGTGAGCGAATCACATCCAGATAACTTGGCGGAGCATCGACATACTGACGCTCCCTTAACATCTGATGCATTTTCGCCAGCTTTTGATGCGGAACAGAGGCCATCAAATGATGTTCAATATGATAGTTCACATGAATTGGGGCTACAAAAGCACGTGCCAGCCAGTCTGCACGGGTGGTGCGGGTATTGCTCAGGGCGGAATGACTGGTTTCTAGGCCCGCATGCTCAGCCATGGCGCGGATGCGGATGAACAAGGGGAATGGAGTGATATAGGCAAGAGGCCATAATAAATATAGTTTAGGATGTCCGCTGGCCCACAGTGCAGAAAAAATTGCTGCATTTGAGATGAGCATACCGGAACTATTTTTCAGCAAGTTTTTCGCTAACTCTAGATTGCTGCGATCACCACGCGGAATTGGCTTGGGGTCGTTGGAAACACTCCATTCCAGTAATTCAAGATCCATTAATACTCGACCTGCAAGGAACTTAAGTCCAGATTGCCCATTCAGATCACGAAAGAATTTCCTGAATAGTGAGCTTTGAGTAATGGGGAAATTTTTTACCAACCCCAAGTCAGGATCATCTGGCTGCGAGGTTTTAGCATGATGTTTCAGATGATAGGGACGATACTTGCCGACATCATTCCAGATCGGGCGTGCACAGAGCCAGTCAGTCAAATGAGTGTTCAACCATTTGGTTTTAAAAAGACTATGGTGCGAGGCATCATGCATCAAAATAGCCATGGCAAGCTGGCGTCCAGCAAGAATGGCCAATGCCAGCGCGCACATCAGGACTTTCCCCCACGTAGGTAAATATTCCCAGCTATAGGCGACCGTGCCAAAGGTCATGACAATTACGGTCCAGGTTGAACCTACTGCCCAAGCACCATGCAAGTCTGAGGTCGTGGTGAGTTCTTTAATTTCATCACGACTAAAAAGTTCTGTGACACTGACCTTGCTGTTCATTCTTCTGCCTATATTTAGTTCTTATTGCTGTATTCAATATATTTGGATGAAATATTACAGTCAATTTATTTTTGTGTATAAAATAGAAATAAATTAGACCCCTTGGTCTTTAAAATAATGTTGCCATAAAAGTTGACCCTGTTTTTCTATTTTGCGGACTGCGAGCTCAAATTGTTGTCGGGCATCGGTGTCTATCCATTCTGCAGGAAGCAAAGGATCAGCACGTAAACTAAACAGGGCAGATTTACCTAGATAAAAGGCACTTTTTGCAGCATCTGCTAAAGTCAGATTTTGGTAATTTTCAAACCAGTCGTTAATATCACGCTGTACTGCATGATAGGTCTGATGTAGCTCTTCGATATCCCATAAATCACGAACTTCGGTTTCACTTTCCAGTTGACTGACTTGGAAAAAACGTGCGTCAGGATCTAATCCAAACTGGATTACAGCTATTTTTAATGGACTTAGGTTTAGCGTTAAATTATCGGGACGAATAAAAACATTTTGCTCTAGTTCCTGAAAACCATAATAACGCAGCGCTTTTTCTCTTTTAGATAAGGCAGTACGGTCTACACGTCCCAAAGTGCCGGTATAGACCAATACATATTTTCCGTTCCATGTGGTCGCCGTTTGCATATCAGGGTGTTTGTTTAAGCTGATAAAAGAAGTATCGAATTTTTTCTCTAGCAATTGATATACGCCGCGCTCTACAGCTTGAATGACATTTTCCTGATTTAATCGGGCTACAGCGACACGGATACCATTGTCAGATATACCCAATAATTCAGCAGCAGTTAATATCCGCTTAATAGACAGGGTGGAGTTTTTAGAAGCGTAGAGTAAGTCTAAAACAAGATGACGAGCATTCAATTTATAAGTCATGAAACGATATCGTTATGAAAGGGATTGAAAGTTTTAAAGTTTATCTACAATAGCACTTTGTCATGACTAACCCAAAAAAATGTCAAGGTAAAAGAGGATGAATAAGTGATTTGAGATATGCATTTTATTAATAAATTTTTTTCAAACACAATAAAAAACCCTTATCTTTCGATAAGGGTTTTTCATATTCTGGAGCGGGAAAGGAGACTCGAACTCCCGACCCCAACCTTGGCAAGGTTATGCTCTACCAACTGAGCTATTCCCGCAATGAGGTGAATTATAGAGAATTCCACAGCAGTGTCAACTCCCTATAAATCTGTTTGATTAATTAATCAGCACGACGCCAAACTGTACCTTGACGGGTATCCTCAAGTACCACGCCTTGATCAAGTAAAGATTGACGAATCTCATCCGCACGTGCGAACTCTTTGGCTTTCTTGGCATCCTGACGCTGTTGAATCAAATCTTCAATTTGTTCAGGTGACAATCCTAGAGCTTCTTGACCAATGTCAGATTTGAGGAACTCATCTACATTTTGCTGTACCAGACCGAGAATATTGGTCAGGTGACGTAAAGTTGCGTAGTAGATCGCTGCCTGTTCCGCATTTTCTTCTTTCACGGTACGATTCAGCTCTTTATTGATTTCGAACAATACCGCAATCGCTTCAGGCGTATTGAAATCATCACGCATAGCGGCATTGAAACGCTCAACCAAAGCCTCATCCAGAGTTTCAATCAGATGATCACCATAAACCGCCTGATAGGTTTTAAAAGAATGGTAGAAACGAGACAAGGTATTTTTTGCTTCTTTTAAGGCAACATCCGAGTAATTCACCGGGCTACGATAATGGGAAGACACAATGAAATAACGCACCACTTCCGGATGGAATTTTTCAATCACGTCGCGAATAGTGAAGAAATTGCCTAAAGACTTCGACATTTTCTCGCCATCGACATTAATAAATCCGGCATGCATCCAGTAATTGACATACTGTTCACCAGTAGAAGCTTCAGATTGTGCAATTTCATTTTCATGGTGCGGGAAGGTCAAATCAGCACCGCCGCCATGAATATCGAAATGATTGCCTAGGCAGCAGGTCGACATTGCTGAACATTCAATATGCCAACCCGGACGGCCATTACCCCAAGGGGAAGCCCATGACGGTTCATTTTCCTTGGCATGTTTCCACAGTACAAAGTCAAATGGATGTTTCTTTTCAACTTCGACATCGACACGTTCAGACGCACCCGCTTGCATATCTTCCAGTTTACGGCCAGAAAGACGACCATATTTGGCAAACTTCTCGACCTCAAAGTAGACATCACCATTATTGGATGGATAAGCCGTACCTTTGTCGACCAGGTTGCTGATCATATCCTGCATCTGATCGATGTAATCTGTGGCTTTAGGTGCTACATCAGGTGCAAGGCAGCCCAGTTTGGCAAAATCCTCATTCATCGCATCAATAAAGCGGCTGGTTAGCTCTGAGATACTTTCGCCATTTTCATTGGCACGTTTAATAATTTTGTCGTCAATATCCGTAATATTACGCACATATTTGACTTTCCAGCCTTGGCTACGCAGGAAACGGATAATATAGTCAAATGCAACCACTGTACGTGCATGTCCAATATGACAGTAGTCATAAACCGTCATACCACAGACATACAGATCAATTTGACCTTCAACACGAGGTACGAATTCTACTTTTTTGCGTTGCTCTGAGTTATATAGAACAAATGGTTGCATAGCTGTTCAAAAGACTTCAAATAAAAGGATGAATCATCTTAACCTAAGCATAATTATTCATAAAGATAAAAGCGCAAAAAGCCTCAGTTATTTAGGATAGTTAGGCAACGAGAGTGATTTAGAAAGAAGAGGTTCAGGAAGTGAAATAGCGATATTGAGCTTACATTTTCAGAGGTAGTGTTTGCCAGTATGATTAAATTATATTTGAATGAGTCTGGTCTGATTTGAACCAAACCTATTTTGGATAGCGTAAGCGCGTTCCCCTAAAAAATAAAAACAAGCGCCTTTTACAGCGTCAAAAATGAAGCGAATGTAGAAGTGGAGATACCAGATTGTGCAAGTTGAATACAATCTGAATATATTAAAAATCCGTCGAATCTTCTATATTTAGAAAGCTTACAATTGCATAGCTATGCTAAAATTGCGAAAATTATGCCCATCAAACCAGAGTTTTTCTCTGTCCTTAGCGTAGGTAAACAGGCTTTGAATCCACAAAAAACAGCGAATCAACTAGATTTCCAGAAAGTCGCACTTGAAACACTGCGCATCGAAGAAAATGCACTACAGATTTTAGCAACACAGATTGATGACCGTTTTAGCCGGGCATGTGAAATTATTCTACAGTGTACTGGCCGTCTGGTGATTACCGGAATGGGCAAGTCAGGTCATATTGGCCGTAAAATGGCGGCGACCTTTGCTTCGACCGGAACTCCCTCATTCTTTATGCATCCAGGTGAAGCCGGTCATGGTGACTTAGGGATGCTGGTGGCTGGTGATGTGCTGATTGCAATTTCAAACTCGGGCAAGAGTGATGAAATCATGATGCTGATGCCACTCATCAAACATCTGGAAATTCCGCTGATTACCATCAGTGGTGATGATCGTGGTCCAATGCCACAAAATGCTGATGTGGCTTTGACGCTGGGTAATATTCAGGAGGCTTGTCCACTGGGTTTAGCGCCGACATCGTCAACGACGGCAACATTGGCTTTGGGTGATGCTTTAGCGGTGGCTTTACTGGATGCTCGCGGCTTTACCTCGGATGATTTTGCACGCTCACATCCTGCAGGTGCGCTGGGTAAGCGTCTGTTATTGCATGTGAAGCATCTGATGCGTACTGGAGCCGATTTGCCGAAAGTCTCGCCTGATACCGCCATGAATAAAGTATTGTACGAAATTTCCAACAAGCGCTTGGGCTTAACCACAGTCGTCGATGAAAATGATGTGTTGCTGGGGATTTTTACCGATGGTGACTTGCGTCGCTTGATTGATAAGCAGCAAGGTTTTGATGTCAATCTGGCTATTCAGGACGTGATGACCAAAAATCCGTTGACCATTTCTCAGGAAGCACGTGCAGTGGTCGCACTGGAACGTATGAATGAACATAAAATTAATCAATTTGTAGTTGTTGATGATGCCAATAAAGTCATTGGCGTGATTAGTATGCATGACCTGATTCAGGCTGGGGTAAATTAATAAATGGCATCTTATGTATTATTAGAGCAGGCACGTCATATTGCAGCACTGGTGCTTGATGTAGATGGTATTTTAAGTGATGGCTTTGTAACGCTGACCAATACTGGCGATGAGATCAAATCCTTTGATATTCGTGATGGTCTGGGCATGAAACTGGTTCAACAAGCAGGAATCAAGGTGATTATTATCACCGGACGTAAAAGCAATATCGTAGAAAAGCGTATGTCGGATCTGGGTGTTGATCTGGTCTATCAGGGCCGTGAAGACAAAGGTACAGCACTTCGTGAAGCCTGTGCACAGCTTAACATTGATCCTGAAGATTGCCTGTATATGGGCGATGACTGGCCTGATTTGTCTGCGTTCGCCATTGCCGGCATGAAAGTGACCGTACCTAATGGTCATGTCGAAGTTCGCCGCCGTGCCGATCTCGTGACTCAGGCACAGGGTGGACGTGGTGCGGTGCGTGAAATCTGCGATATGTTGTTAATGTCCAAAGGCATGTACCAAGAGTTACTTGAAAAATATACTCGTGCGCCTTATTAATAAGTCATATCTTTTGGATTAAGTACACCGCTTATGGATACTAAAGTTTTATATATTACGGCCGTGATTATTGCCGCAATAAGTGGTGGTTATTACTATTACAGCGGCAAGGGCAACAAGTTGCAGGCAGACTCTGCGCGCAGCATGACCTATTCCGCTCAAAATATTAACTTAACCCAGACAGATGAAGCAGGTCAGGTGTCGGTTCGTGCCCAAGTGGACCGACTCGAGCAGAACCTGCAGCTAGAAACCTCAAAGCTGGAAAATCTGCGAGCATCGACTTATGGCAATGGTAAAGTCGATGCGACTTTCTTTGCCAAAATGGCGCATGGTTATGATGACAATACAAAAGTTGTACTTTCTCAAGAAGTGCTCGCCACCAAAATCATGCAAAATGGGAAAATGCGGTTCCGTACTGAAGAACTGACCGCTTTTCCGAAAACACGTGAAATTGAAACAGACAAGACAGTGATTGTGGAATCTCCACAGGCTGAATTCGTCAGCCAGGGTCTTAAAGCCAATCTTAATGATGGTCAATACGAATTCTTTAATATTCGAGGAAAGTATGAACCAAACTCCTAAAGCCAAAATGATGCACACTTTCCTGAAGCGTATGACGCTGGCGACTGTGGTTGGACTCGGTTCAATCGCTGCTTTTGCACTGCCATCTGACCGTAACCAGCCAATCACTTTGCTGGCTGACCGGGCGACTTTCAATGAGCGGACGGGTGTGACGACGTATTCGGGCAACGTTATCATTGAACAGGGCACCATGAAGCTGCAAGCCAATTCGATTGTGGCCAATCTGAACAATAAGCGCCAGATCAGCCTGATTACGGCTACTGGCAGCCCGGCACAGTTCCAGCAAAAAGTGGATCCGGCCAAAGGTCTTGCCAAAGGTCAGGCGCAGAAAATTGTCTATAATGCTGAAACCGGGATTATTACCTTGTCAGGTAATGCCTTCCTGCAACAGGACGGTGCCAGTATTCGTGGTGCAACTTTAAAATACAGCATGAACAAAGGCGATATCGAAGCCACCGGAACACCAAACAAAACCGGTTCATCCTCTGGCCGTGTACAAATCGTGATTCCACCTTCTAGTTCAACATCCTTTCCAGGAGCGCGTGATTAATGGAGCAATCGCAGCAGGTTGAAACCTTAACCATTAAGCATCTGGCGAAAAATTATAATAAACGCTGGGTAGTGAAAGATGTGTCGTTCAGCATGGAAAGTGGCCAGATTGTTGGGTTGCTGGGACCAAATGGCGCCGGAAAAACCACAAGCTTTTATATGGTTGTCGGTCTGGTGCGGATGGATAAGGGGGAAATCTATCTGGATGATCTGGATCTTTCCGACCTTGCAATGCATGAACGGGCACGTAAGGGAATTGGTTATTTGCCGCAGGAAGCTTCGATTTTCCGAAAACTGACGATTTCAGAAAATATTATGGCGATTCTGGAAACCCGTAAAGATATGACCAAGGCACAACGTCAGCAACGTCTGGCGGAGTTATTGGCAGACTTTAAAATCACTCATATTAAAGATTCTTTGGGTATGAGTGTATCCGGTGGGGAGCGACGTCGTGCCGAGATTGCGCGTGCACTCGCTGCTGATCCAAAATTTATGCTACTTGACGAGCCTTTTGCCGGCGTCGATCCGATTTCGGTCGGAGATATTAAGGATATTATTACAACCTTGAAAGATCGCGGAATTGGGGTGCTGATTACCGATCATAACGTGCGTGAAACCCTGGCGATTTGTGAGCATGCTTATATTGTCAGTGAAGGCGCATTGCTTGCTGAAGGTACACCAGAAGAAATCCTGGCGAATGAGACCGTGAGAAAAGTTTATCTAGGTGATGATTTCACTGTTTAAATAATCCTGCTTTATATAAAACCCTGCATCAGACGCCAGTTGTCGGATGCAGGTTTTTTTTTGATCAAATCAAAGTGAAAAAGATTTCTTTTAAAGGGATTTGATATATGGTTAGACTAAAACAAGAAACATTACATAATTATGCGATTTAGGGCAGAACACTTTAAAAAAAATCAGGGGAAAACAGATCAAAAAAGAAGGGGATTGATACTTCTTCTTTTGCCTTTATTTGTGTCTTTGGCGCATGCAGAAAGTTCATCTCATTATTTTACCAATCTCAAGAATGGCTTGGGTCAGCTGATTGTACCCAAGCCGACACGGTCAGCGCATACCATTGATATTACCTCGCTCGGTCATTATTCATTAGATACATCAAAAGAAGCTGAGCTGCCACAGATTACTCGTTCACAGTCAGGACAGCCAACTTTAAATCCTACGATCACAGCTGGTATTCCACAAAAAATGAATCTGGTGGGAGCCGTACACCGCGCAGTGCAGCGATGTCCTGAAATCCCCTAGAGTATTTTGACATTATCTGCGCAGGCCGCGAATATTGATATAGGGAGATCGGGTTATTATCCGTAGTTATCCGAAGGGTGCTGGGCAGTCTGGATCAGATCGTATTTGAAGTAGCAGATGCAATAGTGAATATCAAACGCTATCAACAAATTACCCAGATTGCCCAGCAGCAGATTCAGGGTATTGGACGGATTGCAGAAGTTGCCAATTTACATGCCCGTGCCGGGATCAGCAGTCAGGCCGACCCGATTCAGGCGCAGTCCAATCTGGAAGCAGCGCAATCGAATCTGATTGTACAGCGGACCCAACTCAGACAATATCAACAACGCTTGCGTACCTTGCTAGGATTTGATGTATCCACTGTTGAATGGGATATTCCTGATCGTATTGTGGCACAGGCCGATCTTTATCAGGATCCGGAATTTACCCAGATTCCGAACATGATTCTGGCCCATGCCGGGGTCAATGTTGCCCGTTTGCAAAAAGATCAGGCGCGGCTAAGCCCTTATCCGACCATTAGTGTTAAAGGTAGTCTAAGTCAGGCGATGAATGGACGGAATCCAAATAATAATGAAGATGATGGCTTCTATAATTCAGTCATGATTGAAGCCAGCAGTAATTTGTATCAGGGTGGTGCAACACGTTCACAGACCCGTGCCGCAAGCTATGCCGAAGAAGCTGCACGCGCACAGGTTAATACGGTCTATCTGGATGTGCTAGATCAGGTGCGCTTGATCCGCGAGCAAATTGAAAATAAACAAAAACAAATGGGGGTTTTATCCCAGCGCCGCGCAACCACGATACGCACCAAAGAGCTGTATCAAGAACAATATAAATTGGGTACCCGAACCGTGGTGGATTTGCTGAATGCAGAGCAAGCCATTCATAGTGCCGCGCAGGAAATTGAATCGGCACGCTATGATATTTATTCGGCGATCGTACAGTACATTCAGGTCACGGGCCGTACACGGGATATTTATGCGCTTAACAGTATTTCTATTCAGGGGTTTGAAGTTCAGCCATGAGTACTACAATAATAAATTATCAACCTTGGCTTCATGCAGTTTTAAATATTGCCAGGCATTACCGGATCGAACCTTCTGAGGAGCGGATTCGCCTGCAACTGGACTGGAATCAGCATCATGACATTGATGACATGCTCAAGATTGTCAGTCGTCAGATGGGTTTAAATCTCCGTAAAAATAAATTTGAGCGCAGCCTGCTGAATCCATGGCGTTTACCTTTAATGGTTGAATTCGATAGTGGTGATGTGGGCGTGATTGAACGCATCGATACACAGGGCAATGTCAGCATACAGCTCAGTGGTGATGAAGGTTTATCTCAAAGCTTTACAGTTGAGCCGTTAGAGGTTGGCATAAAGCATCTTTATGTGCTGCGTCCTGAATCTTCAGTTCCAGATGCGCGGGTGGATGAATATATCAAACCCTTTGAGAAAAACTGGTTCTGGTCGATTGTCCTGAATGACTGGAAGCGCTATATCGATGTGATGTTTGCGTCTTTAATTGCCAATATTCTGGCATTGGCCACGATAGTCTTCTCGATGAATGTCTATGACCGTGTCATTCCATCACAATCCATTCCGACGTTATGGGTGTTGGCAGGTGGTGTACTGATCGCTGCGATTTTTGAGTTTGTATTACGGGTATCCCGTATTTATCTTTCAGACATTATTGGTAAACGCGCGGATTTAAAAATTTCTGACCGGGTATTTGGTCATTCATTACGGATTAAAAACAGCGAACGTTCCAAATCGACAGGAACTTTTATTTCACAAATTCGCGAGCTGGAAGGCGTCCGCGAGCTGGTGACTTCAACCACAGTTACGGCCATTGCCGATCTGCCATTTTTCTTCCTGTTCTTAGGCATCTTCTGGGTGATCGGTGGCAATCTGTTCTGGGTCATGTTACTCGTTGTGCCCTTAATGATTCTTCCAGGGATTCTGGCGCAGAAAAAACTGGCACAGCTGGCCCAGTTGGGGATGCGTGAATCTGCCATCCGCAATGCCTTGCTGGTAGAAGCTGTACAAGGAATTGAAGACATCAAGCTGTTAAGAGCTGAAACGCGTTTCCAGAATCAGTGGAATCATATGAATGAAGTGTCAGCCGATGTCAGCATGCAGCAACGTAAAATTGTCGGCTTGATGACCGCCTGGACCCAAAAAATTCAGGGACTGACCTTTGCAATTGTAGTCTTGGTCGGGGCTTTTGCGGTGATGGAGGGTGACATGACCACAGGCGCACTGGTGGCCTGTTCGATTCTATCTTCACGCATGCTGGCACCAATTTCAAAAATTACGGGCGTACTGGGTCGCTTGCAGCAGGCCAAAGTAGCGAAATCCGGTCTGGATGAATTGATGAAAAAACCGGTGGATCAGCCGGACTATTCGCACCTGATTCATCGTCCGGCACTGGATGGGCATTATGAGCTCAACGGTGTGGTGTTTAAATATGGCGATGATGATCCGAAACCGAGTTTGATGATTCCCAAGCTGGAAATCAAGCCGGGGGAGAAAATCGCGATTCTGGGCCGTAATGGTGCAGGAAAATCGACCTTGTTACAGCTTTTGTCTGGGATGCAGACACCGTTACAGGGCAAGGTCAAGCTGGATGGTATTGATCTGACCCTGATTGATCCGTCAGATGTGCGGCGTGATATGAGTTTGCTAAATCAGAACTCGCAGTTATTTTATGGTTCAATTCGTGAAAACCTGACTTTGGGTGCACCTTTGGCCACCGATCAGCAAATTCTGGAAGCCTTACAAATTACCGGTGCACTGGGATTTGTACAGGAGAAAAAAGAAGGACTGGATCATATCATTTTAGAGGGTGGTGTCGGCTTTTCTGGTGGGCAGCGTCAAGCCTTGTTATTGGCACGGTTATTGATCCGTCAACCAAAAATTTTGCTACTGGATGAACCGACCGCTGCCATTGATGATGTGTCAGAAAAACAGTTGATTGATCATCTTAAAGGTTATTTAACCCATCGTACGATGATCGTTGCGACCCATCGCCGTGCGGTATTGGAACTGGTGGATCGTATTCTGGTGGTCAATGATGGCAAGATTGTGATGGATGGGCCACGGGATCAGATCCTGAATCAGTCGCAGGGTGGTAATAAGCGGGTTGTAGGAGCAAGAGCATGAGTGAACTACAGCAACTAAAACGTTCCAGCAAGGTCAGCTTTCAGGAACCGCCCTTACCGAAATCAAGTGTCATCATCTGGATTATCGGCATTGGCCTATTGGTATTGCTGAGCTGGGCCTGGTTATTCAAATTGGAAGAAGTGTCTACCGGTACCGGGAAAATAATTCCATCATCCAAAGAGCAGGTGATTCAGTCTCTGGATGGCGGTATTCTGACCACACTCAACGTCAAAGAAGGTGAAATTGTCGAGCGTGGGCAAGTATTGGCCCAGCTTGATCCGACCCGCTTTGAATCCAATGTCGGTGAATCAGAATCCTTGCTGGTGTCGTCACGTGCCACTTCAGCCCGTTTACGTGCGGAAGTCACCGGCGCACCGTTGGTCTTTCCTGAAGAAGTGTTGAAATACCCCAAATTGGTTAAAGAAGAAACGGCCCTGTATCAGTCGCGTCGAGCCAATTTGCAAGAATCTGTTGCAGGCCTGGAACAGGCTTTGTTACTGGTGCAGCAAGAACTGGAAATGACCGCTCCCTTGGTCGCCAAAGGGGCAGCCAGTGAAGTTGAAGTGTTGCGTCTAAAACGTGAAGCCAATGACCTGCGTAATCAGATGAATGATATCCGTAATCAATATTATGTGAATGCGCGGGAAGAATTGTCCAAAGCCAATACTGATGTAGAAACCCAGCAACAGGTGGTACGTGGCAAGTCGGATACTTTGAGCCGAACTGTTTTTAAATCACCGGTTCGCGGTGTAGTCAAAGAGATTGATGTGATGACGCTGGGCGGCGTGATTCCACAAAATGGCAAGTTGATGACCATCGTGCCACTGGATGAAAAATTACTGGTTGAAGCACGAATCTCGCCGCGTGATATTGCCTTTATTCGCCCTGATCAGGAAGCATTGGTTAAAATTACAGCTTATGATTATTCGATCTATGGTGGGTTGAATGGTAAAGTTGCGATGATTTCACCGGATACCTTGCGTGATGAAGTCAAGCAGGATCAATTTTATTATCGGGTGTATATCCGTACCGATAGCGACAAGCTCAGCAATAATGCCGGGCAGGAGTTCAATATTACTCCAGGGATGGTGGCCACCGTGGATATTCGTACTGGTTCAAAAACCGTGATGGATTATCTGATCAAGCCATTTAATAAAGCCAAAGAAGCCTTGCGTGAACGGTAATATTTGCCAAGCAATTGAGTAAAACAATCGATCAAAATCAGGCCTCTCCGTGGAGAGGCTTTTTATTTGTCTGTGCAAAGCGGGTATACTGCAGCAGTGAGAGTTTAAAGCCTGAAGTTATGCCATTTACCATTGCCAGCCTGGTCAGTTTTGAGGAAGACATCAAAAAAAGCCGCTTTCAGGCCTTTGCCACCCCTGTTGAGAATGAGCAGGACGTCAAAGATTTTCTGGAAACTTATCGTGATCCAAGCACCACGCATCAATGCTGGGCCTGGAAAATTGGCCATCAGGTACGCTTTAATGATGATGGTGAACCTTCAGGCACAGCGGGACGCCCGATTCTGGCGACCATTGAAGGCAATGAGCTGACCAATGTGCTGGTACTGGTCAATCGCTGGTATGGCGGGATCAAGCTGGGAACAGGGGGCTTGGTACGTGCCTATGGCGGTTGCGCTGGACAATGTTTGTTGTTGGCAGAAAAAATTGAACTGATTGAAAAGAAGAAGGTGCAATTTTCCTGTCAATTCAATGAATGGGCCATCTTTCAGTATGAATTGAATCAGCAGCAAATCGATTATCAGGAAGAATATACAGCTGAAGGAGTACAGGTCAGTGCCTTATTTCAGTTACATCAAATTCAACCTTTTGCCTTAAAAATTCAAGATGTGACCCGCGGCCGGGAACAGCTCAAAATCATAGAAGAAGCGACAGATGACTGACGTAGATCCATTACTGAAATATCGTGAGCAGCATAAACATCGCCTGAACTATATGCCTTGGCTGTACTGGTCCTTAAAGCCAAAAAATCGCGGTTGGGCAGAAGCATGGCAAAAGGAATATCAGGCTTATCTGATGGAGATGGAAACCATCGAGATTGGTGAAAACTGTTTTATTTCACCACTGGCACATATCTTCGCCGAGCCGGGGCGCAAAATCATCATCGGTGATAATACCTTTATTGCCGCAGATTGCACCTTGCATGGTCCACTCGACATTGGGAATGAAGTGGCGATTAATCATCACTGTATTCTGGATGGCGGTCGGGTGGGGATTAAACTGCATGATCAGGTGCGTATCGCCGCTTATTGTCATCTTTATGCCTTTGATCACGGCATGGATCCCGAGCAGCCAATTTATCAGCAGCCGGTACGTTCGCAAGGCATCGAGATCGGACGGGATGTGTGGCTCGGTGCGCATGTCGGTATCAAGGACGGAATTAAAATCGCAGATCAGGCCGTGGTGGGAATGAACAGTATTGTGACTAAGGATGTCGAGGAGCGTGCGATTGTTGCCGGTAATCCGGCCCAATTCATTCGCTATCGTGAATAAGCTTTTGGAGGTCAATTGCTTGATGCAACAGCCTGACTCAGAAGATAGATCGATATGTTGATCTATATTTGTTCACATAAAAGTTAACATATTTCAAGTCAAGCCTTACAGATTTCGCTGCACATTTTTGAATGCTTATGCTAAGTTAAAAATAACTAAGAAATTTTTATCATAAATAGAAGAGAGGCTAAACATGAAACGTGTCATCGCCTGCATCGACTCATCGCCATGTATAAACGCGCTGGCAGACGCGGCGGCATGGATTGCCAAACAGACTGGCCGTGAACTGGTTCTGTTACAGGTTTTGGATTATTACCCGGCCAGTTATCATCTGGGGGAAATCAGCGGAGTGATTGGCTTTGAAAGTAATGCCATGTTACTGAAAGAACTGGCTGAGCTTGAACAAAAACAAAGTGAAATCGCGCTGGATTATAGCAATAACCTGCTGCAACACATTTCGGAGCGGATTCTGGCAGAACACGGCATTCAAACCACCCATATTCAGGAAAAGGGTGATTTTCTGGAACAAAGCTTTCAGATCCTGCAGCCTGATGATATCGCAGTGATTGGATTACTCGGTGAACGCTCCGCTGAAAAAAACAAACCGATTGGTACCAATGTGGAAAATTTTATTCGTGGGGCAAACTGTACCGTGATGACGGTCGGAGAACAGTTTAAGCCGCCGACACGATTTATTTTCGCCTATGAATATTCACCGACCTGTATCAAGATGATGAAACGGATTGCGGAAAGTGATCTGCTGCGCTTATTGCAATGTCATCTGTTATATATCGGTGATCATGCTGAAATTCTAAATGAACCTTTGCAATATTTAAATCAGGCCGGTTTAGATGTGGTGCCACAATACCGCTATGGCGATGTCGCAGAAAATATTTTGACCTATCAACAGGAACTCAGGATTCAACTGATCGTGTTGGGTGCATTTAGTCACAGTAAAATTCACCAGTTCTTTTTGGGCAGTATTGCGACCACGATTTTCCGGAATTCCAAAGTACCTTTACTGGTTGCGAAGTAAGGATTGCATAAAATAGCCAAGCGCGAAGTCTAATCGTAAATTGTTACAGCTTGATTTAAAAATGACCAGAGTTATCCTCATATATTGTGGATAACTCTGTGGTTAATATTTATAAGTTAATGTTATTTATAATAAATATGTCATTGGGTGATTTTTGTTCTTCTTGTTTTATTTCACAATCGCGAGTGCAAAACCATCATGTCCTTTGCTGCCAACCGTTTGTAAAGCAGTGCATGACAAGATACGTGGATGATTTTGAAGCGCTTTAAACATGTCACGAATGCCTTCAATACTTGGTTTATTATTGTCCGGATTAATGATCTCGCCAGCACGAATCACATTGTCTAGAAAAATAAGCGTACCTGAGTGGGACAGGTTTAAACTGAGTTCCAGATATTCTGGATAACTCTGTTTGTCTGCATCAATAAAGATGAAATCGAAAGCTTTAGTATCTTCAGGCAGGGCTTTAAGCACATCTGCTGCACGGCCGCATTTCAGTTCAACGGTCTGTTTAAGCTGCGCGCGATCAATATTTTCCTGACCCATTGCCGCATGGGTATCACGTCCTTCAATCGTCAGGATATAGCCATCATCCGGCAAGGCACGTGCCAGCCACATGGTGCTATATGCTGCAAATGTGCCGAGTTCCAGTACACGTTTACACTGGTTCATCTGGATTAGCATCTGCAACAACATGCCTTGATTTGGTGCTACAGCCAGATGATCAGGAAAACCGTGCGCTGCGGTATTCTCAAGAGTTTGATTCAGAATGGGGTCTTCAGGAATTAAATGTGAATCAATGTAGTGATCAATGTCTGTCCACATTTGTTGCATAGTCTTAGCACCTCGATTGCGATGCGTGCATTTTAAACTTTTCGCGGCAGAGCGCAATTTATTGTTCTATAGGTGATGATTTTTTAGGCTCTACAATGTCCTGAATGAACTTTGTAGAGTGGTTGTCATGACTTAGTAATTACACATCGAGGAATTACGGCCTAAACTCGGTCCCCAGGTGCGATAACCTTGGGTATCGATGTGGATTTGGCCTGAAGCATACATGCCAAGTCCCATATTCAGACTTTGACCATGCTGTACCCAGAACTGACACAATTTGAACTTGGTATTTTCAATATAGCTATAATCTTGTGCCTGCGGATATTCAGGCCCAATCCGGAAATCGATGGCAGAGTTGTACAGATGGCGTGAAGAGTTGGCACCACCGGCACACTGGTTTAAAGGCAGGTCACGATAGACTGACGTGACTTCAAAATCAGTCAGTACATTGGCTGCAACCAGATATTTAAAGACTTTTAAAGTTGGGATCTGATTGGCCCATAATTCACGGCTTGGAATCATGTATTGGGAACGGCCACACTTGGCCCAATCACGTGCAGTACGCATCAATTCGAAACTCGGAATGATATTGCCAACCCCATGACGTTCCAGAAAAACCTCATATTCACGCACGCGTGACAAATTATCCAGTGCCGATACCCAGTGGGTATACACATAAGGCACAGTTTTTGGGTGGGCTTTACGATCGTATTGAACACGTTCTTGTGGAATGTAAATCCGTTTTCCAGCAGGTGTGGTGGCCTGTCCAGGTTGTTTTGTGGTCGTGGTACAGCCCACAAAAACAAGAGGAATTATGCAAAGACTCAATAATCCCTTTAACAAGTTCTTCATTTATAGAAATCAGATATTTACAAAATAGCGCTATTTTAGACTAAATATAGGGAGAAATTTGGAGAATATTGCAATGAAATGTGTGCGTTGAGTATAAAAAAGATCAGCATTTGCTGATCTTTTAAAGTTTAAACTAATTACTTTTCAAGGTATTGTAATTTGTCTGCTTTGCCATTCCATTCTTCACGGTCTGCTGGCTGGTCACCAATTTGTGTGATATTTGGCCATTTTTGTGACAGGTCAGCATTCAGTTCAATAAAGACTTCCTGACCTTCTGGTAATTCGTCTTCAGAGAAAATTGCATTTGCCGGGCATTCAGGTTCGCATAACGCACAGTCGATACATTCGTCCGGGTTAATCACAAGGAAGTTAGGACCTTCATAGAAACAGTCTACAGGGCAAACTTCAACACAGTCTTGATATTTACATTTAATACAATTTTCAGTGACAACGAAGGTCATGGCGACAGCTACCTAAAAAATATGGTTCTAATTACGAATGCTGTATTTTAGGCAAAAACAGGGGGAACTAACAATTCCTTTTATTGATATTTGTTATATATAGGGCTGTTAAATTTGAAAAAAGGTCGCATACCGATGAATTACAGCATTCATCGGTATGTTCAGGACATCGACCCTATGCCAGATGAGGTCGAGGGCCGAGAATTAACTTGGCTGTTTGATCAGGTCTTTGAGCGCATATAACTGCTGCAAGGCTTCCCGTGGCGTCAAACTGTCTACATCGATATCTTCAAGTAAGTCCAGTGCAGGCGATTCTTTCTCAATTTCGATGATACGTTCTATAGGCTCCATAACTTCAGGCATTGCAAACAGATCATGCTGCGGGCTCAGTGGCTTGGCCTGATGCTGTTTTTCCAGAATCTTTAAGCGGTTTTGCGCTTCTTTAATCACCGCAGCCGGAATGCCTGCCAATTTCGCGACTTGCAAGCCATGACTTTGACTGGCCGGGCCATGTTGCACCTTATGCAATAAAATCAGATTACCATTCAGCTCTTTGGCCGTGACATGGTAGTTATTAATGCCACTTTCCTTATCCAGTTCAGTCAGTTCGAAATAATGGGTAGCAAATAGACATAAACATTGAATGCGTTTGGTCAGATCCAGCACACAGGCCCAAGCCAAAGACAAGCCATCATAGGTACTGGTTCCACGGCCAACTTCATCCATGAGTACCAAAGACTGGCTGGTGGCATGATGCAGGATTTGCGAGGTTTCGGTCATTTCCACCATAAAGGTTGATTTGCCGGTCGATAAATCATCGGCAGAACCAATACGGGTAAAGACACGGTCAACCGGACCTAAGGTTGCAGCTTGTGCCGGAACATAGGCACCACAATAAGCCAGTAATACAATCAATGCAGTCTGGCGCATAAAGGTCGATTTACCGCCCATATTCGGACCGGTAATAATCGCCATCCGATGGGAAAAATCCAGTCGCGTATCGTTCGGCGTAAAGGCGGTTTTACTCAGGGCTTCTACCACCGGATGTCGACCGGCAGTAATACTGACGCCGACTTCCGGGCTGAATTTTGGACGCGACCAGTTGCGTAAACGCGCCTGATGGGCAAAATTAGCAATCAGATCAATCTGGGCAATGGCGCTGCTCATCATCTGTAAACTGCCGATATCCTGACGCAGTTCATCCAGCAGCATTTCAAACAGCATTTTTTCACGGGCCAAGGCACGCGATTCGCTTGATAAGACTTTGTCTTCAAATGCTTTCAGTTCAGGTGTGATGTAGCGTTCGGCATTTTTCAGGGTTTGCCTACGAATATAGTGCTCGGGTGCCTGTTCAGCCTGTGCGCGGGTCAGTTCAATATAATAGCCACTGACGCGGTTGTAGCCAATTTTCAGTCCCGGAATGCCGCTTTGTTCACGCTCTTTAATTTCCAGATCAATCAGGAACTGGCTGGCATGATCACGAATCTGACGTAGTTCATCGAGTTCACTGTCAAAACCTTCTGCAATGACATTACCATCACGAAGCAGGACGGGTGGATTTTCCACAATGGCGGACATCAGACGTTGATGTAGATCATGGAAGTCGCCGAGTTCTTCATTGAGTTGTACTAAAAGTTTGGACTGTTGCTGACTGACAATCGGTTGCAGGGCATGGCGTAAAAATGGAATTTGCGCGCAGGCCTGTCGCAATTGCACCAGATCACGTGGACGGGCACTGCCAAGTGCAATACGGCTCAGCACGCGTTCAATATCGCTAATTTCTTTTAGTACCAAACGTACAGGTACTTCGTGGAAACCTTGCAGCAGGGCTTGAATGGCATCCAGGCGCTCATCCAGCAAGGCTGTATCGCGTAAAGGTTGCATCAGGGTGCGACTGAGCAAGCGCCCCCCCATGGCAGTCTGGCAATCATTGATCAGCTGAAATAAGGATGTTCCATGTTCAAATAAAGGCTCAATCAGTTCAAGATTACGGCGTGTCACCGGATCCAAAGCAATAAAATCTGAACTCTGTTCTAGCTGAATCGTGCGGATATGCGGTAACGCAGTTTTCTGGGTTTCTTTGGCGTAGTGAATCAGTGCCGCTGCGGCTGCTTTAGCCAAAGGTAAATGATCAATTCCGAAACCTGAAAGCGTGCTGACGGCAAACTGGTCACATAAGGTTTTTTGTGCATTATTCAGGTTGAAATCAACATTTGGACGTTTGGTGACCGAGATATCCAGTTGCTGTTTGAGTTGTTCGGTCAATGTCGGATCAGCGATATTTTCATCCAGCAGAATTTCGCTTGGCATCAAACGTGCCAGTTCAATCATGAGCTGGTTAAGATCATAATCCTGCTGCTGTACTTTAAATAAGCCAGCGCTGAGATCGAGAAGTGCAATGCCAATCTGACTCTGCTGAATACATAAAGCCACCAGATTCGAGCTTTGATGTGCACCCAGCATGGCATCATCGGTCAGGGTGCCCGGCGTAATAATCCGAACTACACCACGCTCAACCGGTCCTTTCCCAGTAACCTCGCCGATCTGCTCGCAGATCACCACGGTTTCGCCTTTTTTGACCAGACGTGCCAGATAGCCCTCGGCTGCATGATAAGGCACGCCCGCCATAGGAATCGGCTGACCATTGACTTTACCACGATGGGTCAGGGTAATGCCTAAAATCTTGGCTGCCTTGTGTGCATCTTCAAAGAACAGTTCATAAAAATCACCCATACGATAAAACATCAAAGAATGCGGATGCTGCATTTTCACCGACATGTATTGCTGCATCATGGGCGTTAAGGTAGAAAGATCAGCCATAATTTCTGAACTGGTCATTAAAAATAAATCCTTTCAACAAGAGATAAATGCAAATACTGCTCAATAGGCTATGCAGGAAAATTTAAAGCACATTTTCAATCAGGCCAATCCAACATGGTTGAGCACAGGAGATCGAAAATGTGAAATGAATCTGCTGATTCAATTCAGCTTTAAAGCTGTATTGCAGCAAGTCTATCAAATTTAATTTTTAGAAAGAAATGAAATTCCAGATGAATCTTTAAGTCAGCGCTCAGATCTGTCGCTATGGCTTCTTATTCAGCATTATTTGCAATTTTAAAAAATAAACCACCGGATGCGAACATGCGGTGGCAAGTCTCAATCAAGACGATAGTTTATTCCGGATCATAAAGACCAAGATCGGTCAGATGTAATCTGAGAATCCGGCGTAATTCCAGTACGGCTTCAGGCGTTTCCTGAATCGAGTGGCCACCCTTAATGACTTTGCTAGATACAGCACCATTTAGGTAAGCACTCTCATATGAAACGATATCATCGCTCATGAGCTTGGTGTCTTGCGTATCTACGGTATTGCCGATAATCGAGTGAAATTTGATATCTTTAGAAGGCTGAATATCCTGGGTCAACGCCGTGAATTTTGAATTTTCACTCAGATCGCTTGGGCCATTTTGAATCAGGTCATGCCCCAGTTCTTTGACAAACTCGTTTAACCCGATCTGGCCTTGCAGGGTATCGGCAAAGGCACCCAAAAATGCACCCGGTATACGGATAATTTTACGGGCCAGTTTGGTATGCCAGCGGTCGGCATATTCTGTCCCACGATGCGGAGTTGCTAAGAAAATGGCCCGGGTGAAATTTGGAATAGGCTGCATTTGCAGGCGTGCTTTAAAGAGCGGGTTATCCTTAAACTGTGCAATGCGGGTATTTTGTACCAGCTTGAATGCATCTTGAGTAATATCGGCCTGACTGACCATTAAACGGGCAATCACGCCTCCCATACTATGTCCGACCAGTACCGCATCTTTTTTGGCTGGTGCATTGTTCGCAACCCGGGCAAAGCCTTGCTGAACCAGGGCATTAATTTGAAAACGGCTTTCCAGAATCGGCATATTGGTAGAATAAAATACCTGCCAGACCTGGAAATTTTCCCTTAATACCGGATCACCCATAATGTCGTTGGTCAGACGAATCCAGGCTTCAGGACTACTGGCCAAGCCATGAATCAATACCAGCACTTTCTTGTCCGGATTATAAGGTTCCAGCATGTACAGATGCGGCATGCTCAGACTGTCTTCGCGATTAATCAGGGTCAGATAGGCTAAACGCCCCAGATTGTTCTCGGCCAGCCATAAGCCGTAAGGTGCAGAAAAGTTGGCGGCCAGCGCATATTCTTTCGAAGCCACTTTGATCTTTTCATGCTTATAAGGATCATAGAGTTTCAGGTGAAACTCCGAAGTAGATAAAATCTGTTCGGTCGAATTCGCTGATTTAGGCACAGCGGTAATGGTGGTCGCCAGATAGCGGGCTGAATGAATGTTTGGATTTTTACCATTTGGATAGTTGTGCTTGAGCGGATCGACAATATATTTTTTATCCTGCTCGGTTTGCTGTGCTTCAGGTAAGACCACTAAAAATTCTGAACCAAAACCATCACGGCGGGTGATGGAACGTAGGCCGGAAAAGTTCATGTTATAGGTAGACATCAGCTGTTCAATGGTCTGGTTTTTCAGCTGCGGAAAATTTTCCAGATCAATGGTGTATACACTGTCACCGACCTGAATGCGCTGGCCGGACTGTTTGGCTTCATAACGTTCAGCATAGCGTTGAATCAGATGAGCAATTGCCAGGTTATAAAAGTCACGAATCTGGACCTGACGGTTATCAAAAATACGCTCTTGCGGCGCACGCTCGGTTTTAAATAGATAGGCATAGCTATAACGAATGCTTTTATCCAGCATAGTGAGCTGCTGATCCAGACATTTCTGGATGTTCTGCTTGTGTTGTTGCTGTTTTTCCGGTGATCGGGTTTTGTTTAAAATTCCGGTGTTACATTCAGCAGACTTGGCATTTTGTAAGGAGTTGGCTAGATATAATTCACTTGCTGTAGAAAGCAATTGTTCATCTAAAATTTGGGGAATACTTTTCAGATCTTCCACACATTCTTCGGGCTGATCAATACAGATCTGGGCTTCACGACCTGTCATGGACAACACATTCAGACTGGCTTCACTGAGCTTGTCGCGGGTCAAGATGCTGTCACGCTCATTGTTCAGCGTGACATTAATGGCCTGTTCCTTAACACTCACCACCTGACAGCCGCTGAGTACGCTGGTGATGAGTAAAGTGCACAGCATTAATCTTTTATTTATTTTTTCGTGCATAAAACTTTTCACTGAATTCAAGTTATAAAGCGGGATAATGTTTTGTATTTTACTAATTTTTTCCCATAAAAATAGACCGCCGTAGCAGTCTATTTGTAATCAAATTGAAGCGAATCTTGATTATGGGGTCACCGGTGCTGTTGCTGGGTCTGTAGCCGGAGCGGGTGTTGATGTTTGCAAAATTTGCCAAACATTCCAGCGACCATTTTTCTCAATTTCCTGAATCAGACGGTCTGCTACTTCAGCTTCTTGCGGATATTTCACTTTATAGTTCGCCAAGGTTTGAGTGGCATTTTTTTTCTGTTCCAATGCAATATAGTTATTGGCTGCAGAAAGATAAGCCTCCTGAACGCCAGCTTTCATGGCTTTGTCCAGATAAGCGATGGCTTCACGTTGACCACCGCCTTCAGACAGACCAAAACCAAACCAGAAGTTGACTTCAGGATCATCCGGGTTAATTTTGAGAATACGCTGGGCATAGGTCAGGGAATTGGTGGTATAAACTGAACCCAGATCCAGGTTACGTGCCATCACGCTGGCTTTAAAAGCACGCATCAACACATCAAAAGAGGCATTTGGACGGGCCGCTAAAGTATCCAGTTGTCGGGTGACTTCACGCAATTTGGCTTCAAAACCACGGCGTTCCTGACGATCGCTGAAACGTGGTGGATAATGACGTGCCTTACCTTCGACCATTTGCAGGAAATCGTCAATTTCGGTGATATCGATTTCATTTGAATTGGCAAGTGCTGCATAACGCATTGCACGGGTATTGCTATCTACCACTGGAATAATCAGTTTATTCACATCCAGAGTCAATTGCTTGGATGGATCATTAGGATCCGTCACCACCATCTTGGTTACAGGCTGGGCCGCAGCCTTTTTCAAATGCACTTCAAATTCAGGCGGTTCATTATAATTGAATGAATTTAAAGCATAAAATGGTGGGGACAGTTCAGGCTCTACAAAAACCACTTGGTCTACAGGTTTCTCAGCAGATTTCTGAGGAGTGATCGAACACGCAGTAATTGTGAATGCTAAGCAAGCAAGTGCCAAGGGCTTAAAGGTCATAATAGTCATCCATTCTGTTATTTTTAAAACATCTATTCAAAAATTGCATGATCGTCAGTCTATGAAAAGTATAACGATCATGCAAGTAAACCCGTGTTACAGAGTGAAGTGTGATATTCAGGCTTTGGATTGGCTGGTTTGCGCTTCACATTCACGGCGCGCTTCTTCCAGAATCTCCAACTCTTTTTTGCTCAAAGGCTGGCCATCCTGTTGCTGCTTGTTAAAGGTCGGATCTAACAAAGAAAGACGATTGCACAAGTTGTTCATGCGTTTTTCATTTTGCTGAATGCGATCCAGCAGAATCCGCATACCTTCTAAAATCGGATCAGACTGGTCTTCAGTCGCGGCATAGGGCTGGAAACCGATACTTTCGGCATAGTCACGACGACGGGCTTCAGCATCATCTTTGGGTTTGTCTTTGGTGATAAAACGTGCCGGGTTGCCCACCGCTGTGGCGTTCTCAGGAACTGCTTTGGTGACGACCGCATTAGAACCGACTTTGGCATTTTTACCCACGGTAAATGGTCCAAGAATCTTGGCACCAGCACCGACTACCACGCCATCTTCTAGCGTTGGATGACGTTTACCTTTATTCCAGGTGGTTCCACCCAAAGTCACGCCGTGATAAAGCGTCACGTCATCGCCAATTTCAGCAGTTTCGCCAATTACGACACCCATACCGTGATCGATAAAGAAACGGCGGCCAATTTTTGCGCCGGGATGAATTTCAATGCCGGTGGCAAAGCGGCTAAACGAAGACAACGCACGCGCAGTTCCTTTACAGTCTTTGTTCCATAGCTCATGTGCCATGCGATGCATGATCAGCGCATGAATGCCAGGGTAAGTGGTTAAGACTTCTAAGGTATTGCGTGCTGCAGGATCGCGCGCAAAGACAGCTTGTATATCTTCTTTGAGCTGTTTTAGCATTAGATTTGATCCTCGTCCTGTGATGATGTGTGTGAAGATTTTTTCCAGGTACCGTTATTCAATGCCTGAACACGGCTGAAAATACCACGAAGTAAGTGATATTCCATACGATCTAATTGTATACGTCCGAAGAGACGACGCAAGCGTAAAGGCAATAATCTTGGATTTTTTGGATCCATAAATTCAATTTCTGCCAGCATTTTTTCCAAGTGCGGATAGAACTGTTCCATCTGCGCATGATTGACTAAAGGTTCATCCCATTCCATTTCAATGCCATCAATGACTTGCATGGTCGCTTTAGCATCACGTGGCTGTTCAATTTGACTCATCGTTGCCATGCGCATCTCATAGCAGATCACCTGAATCGCCTGAGCTACATTCAGTACGCCATAATCAGTATTCACAGGAATAGTCAGATGATAATTGGCCATCGCCAGTTCTTCATTGGTCAGACCACGGTCTTCACGGCCAAATAGAATCGCGACTTCCTGCTGATTTTGTACCACGGCGGACATGGCTTTTTCAGCGGCAGGGCGCACATCTAACAGCGGCCAGGGAATGGTACGGCTACGTGCGCTGGTACCGAATACAATCTGACAGTCTTTAATGGCATCTTCAAGGGTTTCTACAATCTCGATCTGCTCGATCAGGTCAGTTGCACCCGCGGCCAGCGCGTCAATATCCGGATGCGGATAGGTTTTCGGTGCCACCAGAACCAGCTTAGACAAGCCCATGGTTTTCATGGCACGTAAGGCACTGCCGATATTGGCAGGTAAAGTGGTATTGACCATGACAATACGCACATGGGAGAGATGTGCTGAAACAGCAGCATTGTCAATTTGACTCATGAGGATTCCAATTTTAAGGTGTTTTAAAGATCAGGATTTATGAATATTGCGGCTGGGATTCAGCCTGATACAGCTCCAGTGCATCATCCATGCTCATGCTCGCAGGCGGCGGAGGAATATCCACCGGCTTGGCCTGTTCATAGGACACGGCTTTGGCAGCTTTGGACTTGACCTGATACTCAATATGCAAGGCTTCTTTACCAAAATAATCACGCAATTTGGCTAAGAGCTCATCCAGTGGGGCAACTTTCCAGTTGAGACCCAGATGCAGTTCAGTCGTGGCATACGGATAGTCCAGATACAGAATCACCGGAATATGTGCTGACATATCGACATTACAATAAGGAGTCAGAATCTGCTGCAGGTCACGGCTCAAGCTCTTGCTGAAATGCTCGGCTGTGAGAGTAATCTTGATGCTATTGGCACGTTTCTGACGAATTTCATTCAGGCTAAATGCTTTGGTGAGGCGTCCCATCGGACGGTCAAAGCCTTCACGCTCATAAATTTCACCTTCAATCACCACCACTTTATCGAGCTGGATAATCTCTTTAAAGCGGTTGAAGCGTTCGTGATTGGCTGAAATCTCAATCCGTGCCGTACCATCATCCAGTGTCATCATCATCCGGTTCGGAAAGTTGGCAATATCCACCACCAATCCTGCAAACACGGTGGTCACGCCACGGCGGGTCGGCGTCAGCTCATTGATCTGACTAGGCACAAAGGCTTTTAGTTCATTGCGATACACATCAATCGGGTGGCCGGTTAAATACAGGCCAAGCGTGTCTTTCTCACCTTTCAGGCGAACTTCATCTGCCCAAGGTTTGACTGGCTTAGATGGCTTGCGCTGAACTTCTTCAACTTCGCCAAACAGGTCCATGATGCCGGTTTCACGATTGGAACGTGCCTGTTCCGCAGCTTGAACCGCTTCAGGCAGTTGCGCCATCAGGTCGGCACGGTCAATTCCCAAGCAATCCAGTGCACCTGAACGAATCAGTGCTTCTAGAGTACGCTTATTGATTTTTTTCAGGTCAATACGATGACAGAAATCAAACAAGTCACGGAATGGACCTTCTTGTGCACGCGAGTCAATCACCGACTGCATCGCCGCTTCACCGACGCCTTTGATCGCCCCCAGACCATAGACAATGGTTTGCTCATCGATAGCATGGAATTGATACAGCGACATATTCACTGACGGTGGTAAAACTTCCAGATTATTCTTGCGACAGTCATCAATCAGGAATACCACGTTGTCGGTGTTCTGCATCTCCGAGGTCAATACCGCAGACAGGAATTCTGCCGGATAATGCGCTTTCAGCCATGCAGTTTGGTAGGCAACCAAAGCATAAGCAGCCGCATGCGATTTGTTAAAACCGTAGCCGGCGAACTTTTCCATATAGTCGAAGATATGGTTGGCCGTTGCTTCATCAATGTCTTTTTTCGATGCACCTTCAATAAAGATCTGGCGCTGTTTGACCATTTCTTCCGGTTTTTTCTTACCCATGGCACGACGTAACAAATCCGCGCCGCCGAGGGTATAGCCGGCACAGTACTGTGCAGCCTGCATTACCTGTTCCTGATACACCATAATCCCATAAGTGGGTTCTAGTACGCCTTCAAGCAAGGGATGCAGATATTCAAAATCGCCACCATGCATCCGGTGGATAAAGTCAGGAATCAGATCCATCGGGCCTGGACGGTACAGCGATACGAAGGCAATAATTTCTTCAAACTTGCTCGGGCGTGCCTCTTTCAGCATCTTCTTCATGCCCACGGATTCAAACTGGAATACCGCGGTGGTGTTGGCATTGGCAAAGACCAGATATGCGTCTTTATCTTCAAGCGGGATATAAGCAATATCTAAAGGTTTATCCGCTTTGATGCGTTTATTGATATTTTTAACCGCATCTTCAATCACCGTCAGGTTACGCAAACCCAAGAAGTCAAACTTCACCAGACCTGCAGATTCGACATCGTCTTTATCGAACTGTGCCACGCGTCCGGTACCATCGGCATCACACATGACCGCAGAGAAATCGGTAATTTTGGTTGGCGAGATCACCACACCACCGGCGTGTTTACCGGTGTTTCGGGTAATACCTTCCAGTTTCAGTGCCATTTCCCAGATTTCGGCTGCATCGTCATGGTCTGGATTGGATGGATTGGTGACGATATCTTTAAGCTGGGGTTCAGCTTCTAGTGACTCAAGCAGGCTTAGACCTAAAGGCTTGGTCGGAATCATTTTCGAGATACGATCCGCCAAGCCATAAGATTTACCCAAAACGCGCGCAACATCACGAATCGCACCTTTGGCCGCCATAGTGCCGAATGTTGCAATCTGGGAGACCGCATCACGGCCATAGGTACGTGCTACATAGTCAATCACGCGGTCACGGCCTGCGATACAGAAATCGACGTCGAAGTCGGGCATCGAAACACGTTCCGGGTTCAGGAAACGTTCGAACAGCAGTTCATAACGCAGCGGGTCAAGATCGGTAATTTTTAAGCTATAGGCGACCAGTGAACCTGCACCCGAACCACGGCCCGGACCGACCGGAACGCCGTTACTTTTCGACCACTGAATGAAGTCCATCACGATCAGGAAGTAGCCCGGGAATCCCATCGAGTTAATGATGTTAATCTCGTATTCGATACGCTCATCATAAGGCTTGCGGATTTCTGGCCAGTCTTCATCACGTTGTTCAGGCGGATACAGGAAATTCAGGCGTTCTTCCAGACCTTCTTTGGACAAGTGTGCAAAGAAGGTATCAATGGTATGACCTTCAGGAATCGGATAATCAGGCAGGAAGTATTTGCCCAGTTGCAGCGTCACATTACAGCGTTTGGCAATGTGATAGGTGTTCTCAATCGCAGATGGAATATCCGAGAACAGCGCCGTCATTTCTTCAGCAGATTTGAAATATTGTTCAGGTGAATAGGTTTTAGGGCGGCGGTTGTCACCAAGCACATAACCATCTGCAATACATACCCGTGCTTCATGCGCTTCATAATCTTCACGGGTCATGAAATGCACATCATTATGTGCGACCACACCGATATTGTATTTTTTTGCCAGCTTAACGGCTTCCAGAATAAAGTTATCTTCATCCGGACGATTGGTACGGGTCAGGGCAAGATAAACACGATTACCAAATTTTTCGACCCATTCTTCTAGCAGCGGTTCCGCTTTTTGCGGATTTGAACTCATCAGCATTTTGCCGACATCGGAATGCATGCCGAGCAGGGCAATCATGTCCTCAGGCTGATTTAAAATCCATTGTTTTTGAACGCAGGGAATATCCAGTTGCTGGCCACTGATAAAGCCTTCAGATACTAATTCAGTCAAATTACGCCAGCCGGTATTGGTCATGGCCAATAAGGTCATGCGATGTTCGGCATCATTCAGGCGAATTTCAGAACCCAGAATCGGCTTGATGCCTTTGCTCAGACATTTGCCATAGAACTTGACGGCAGCATGCAGGTTAGAAAGATCCGTGAGCGCAAGGGCAGGCATCTGTTCTTCTTCGGCAGCTTTGACCAAGTCAGGTATCCGTACGATGGATTCAGTAATCGAAAATTCTGTATGAATACCAAGATGAACAAAGTGCATAGATGAGTCCCTGCTAAAACCATTGAATAGTTTAACATGGGATTTATTGTTTCAGTTTGAAATTGAGGGGAAATGGCTAACTTTTAGGTCAAGTTTGAATTTGATTTTTTAAGCTGATTATTTAGTTAGTTGTTAGAAGATATTTTCTTTTACTTTTGACGGGACAAAAGTAACAAAACCCCTTTGTTGATCTGATGGCACTTCCATGTGCCACAAATCAACGGGCGACTTCCTGTCGCCGTGGCACGTATCAAATAGTTGCAGGACTTTACTTTGAAATAATGAGAAAGGGATCGTAAGTATTAAAAACAATAAAACCCTCTTTTTAGAGGGCTTTATTCATACATAAAAACTAGCTTAACGAAGTCGGGATAACCAGTCACCGAGGCTTTGTACAATCTGCACTAGAATCAGTAATACAATCACCGTCATGATGACTACAGAGGTATCAAAACGCTGATAACCATAAGAAATCGCTAAGTCACCAATACCACCCGCACCGACAGCACCGGCCATTGCCGTTGCACCAATCAAACTGATGGTAGCAGTAGTCAAGTTTAGAATCAGTGAGCTACGCGCTTCCGGCAGAATAAACTTAAAGATAATTTGCATTGGCGTCGCGCCCATCGCTTGGGCAGATTCGATAATACCTTGATTCACTTCGAGTAAAGAGGTTTCAATCAGGCGACCAATGTATGGGCCGACATAAATGGTCAATGGAACAATCGCTGCCCAGGTCCCAATCGATGTGCCGACAATTAACTTGGTCAGTGGAATCACCGCAATCAGCAAGATAATAAATGGCAATGAACGTAGCGCATTCACAATCGGATTGAGACCGTGATAAATCACACGATTCGGCAGAATCCCATTCGGACGGGTCACCAGTAGAGTAATCGCCTGAATGAAGCCCCAGATACAGCCAAACAGCATCGCGAAGAACACCATATGAAAGGTTTCTTGCAGCGCTGTCACAAACTGATCTATCGACAGGGAGCTTTTCCAGAACGGCGCCGTGATCGTTGTTAGCCACTGTACAATCAAATCTCTCATGCCTGTACTCCCGCCTGATCGACTTGTACGCCGTGTTGTTCAAGGAATTTTATTGCTGCTTGAATTTCTTGTGCATCACCCAGTAGCTGAATAAACATCTGGCCAATCACCGTGCCATTAATTTCGGTCATATTGGCAAATAGAATATTTAAACTGATATTAAATTGTTTAATCACCGCTTGAATCACGGTTTCCTGAGCCGAACTGCCGAGGAATTTCAGGCAGTAAATACTGTTGTGATTCTGGTTTTCCAGATTGGTCAGAATATTGACTGGTAAATGCTGCTGTAATACGGTCTGAATGAAATTCTTGGTGGTCGGGTGCTGGGGCTGACTGAATATTTGTAAGGTACTGCCGGTTTCAATCACATCACCTTTTTCCATCACGGCGACATAATCACACACGGTTTCAATTACATCCATTTCATGGGTAACCATAACAATGGTGATGCCTTGTTCTTCATTAATTTTTTTAAGTAGCTGTAGAACAGATTTGGTGGTTTGTGGATCAAGTGCAGAAGTCGCTTCATCACAGAGTAAAATTTTTGGATGATTGGCAAGGGCACGGGCAATACCAACACGCTGCTTTTGACCGCCAGACAATTCATCTGGAAAAGCATGACGTTTATGTTTCAGGTCAATAAAGTCTAATAATTCTTCGAGGCGCTTTTCCCGTTCTGCCTTGCTCCAGCCGAGGAGTTTCATGGGCATTTCGATATTGGCTGCCACGGTTTTGGTTTGCATTAAATTGAAATGCTGGAAAATCATGCCGATGCTGGCACGTTCTTGACGCAATGCTTTGGCATCCAGTGCGGTAAAATCTGTTCCGTTAATGATAATCCGGCCTGAGCTTGGGCGCTCAAGCAGGTTGATCAGACGGATGAGGGTGCTTTTACCGGCACCACTATAACCGATGATGCCAAAAATACTGCCGGTTGGAATCTGAAGATTAATCTGATTCAAGGCATGCAAGGTTTGACCCTTAAGCTCATACTGTTTTGAAATATCTTTAAATTCAATCATAGTGTCAAAAACTGCATCACGGATAAAAAAACAGGCAAGAAATCGTCCTTGCCTGTTCTAAAAGTCTATTATAGTACTATTTTGATTCAGTTAAATACGTCACAGGTTTGTTTACCGCAACTTTCGTACCACCAAAATGTTCATCAACATATGCTTTTACTGCTGGCGTATGATACAACGCACCCACTTTTTGCAGGACTGGATCGTTTTGACGGTCTGCTGCAACAGCTAATACGTTGACATTCATTTTTGTGCTTTGATCGATTGGCTCATAGTAAATCGCATCTTTCAATACGTTTAAACCACCTTCCATTGCCAGGGTATTGCCCAGCACAATCGCATCAACTTCATCTTTTACACGTACTGCAGTCGCCATTTGAATCGGCTTAATCACGATTTGTTTTGCATTTTCGGTCACATCAGAAGTTGTACCTTTGACATTGTCAAAACCAGCTTTTAATTTAACTAGGCCTGCTGATTGTAAAAGTAATAATGCACGTGATTCGTTTGCGCCGTCATTCGGAATGGCAATGGTCGCACCGGTTTTAAACTCGTTTAAAGATTTCACTTTGCTTGAGTAAATACCCATTGGCTCTAAATAAGTGGTAGATAGAGGTGCAATTTTGGCTGTGTTGGCATCGTTGTAAGCAACCATATAGGCATAAGACTGGAATGCATTCACATCAATTTCTTTGTTGGCTACTGCCGTGTTCATTGACACGTAGTCAGTGAAATTTTTCACATCAAGTTTGATGCCGGCTGCTTTGGTTTCAGGCAGGGTCGCGATATAACGCCATACGTCTGCATCTGAACCGGTCGAAGCCATAGTTACAGTCTGAAGACCATTTGCATCTTTGCTTTGCGCTGCATCATTCGCAGGCGCTTCCTGTTTACCACACCCAGTTAAAGTCAATACAGAGGCACTCAAGATAACGCCAAGTAACTTTTTCATGAAATTGTCCTAATTCTATTCTTGCCTAGAGTATAAGCATTTTTAAATCGTGTTAAATAAGAGTTTTATTACGATCTAAGTAGGTGGCTTGATCATTGCTAAGGAGGGCTTGAGATCAGAAGATGCAAGCGTGCAGCAACAGTTCTGATGAACTTGATCAAGTCAGAGGCAGCCCAAATCTGATGTACTTGATCTATTTTGGAGAGAGAAAATAGATATTTTATAAGTACATGGAAAGGTTTAGGGGCTCTGAAGTTGTGGATATCATAGCAATAAATCTATATTCGATATACTGGATAGAAAAGCCTTGCTTATCTCTTTAGTCGAATATAAAAAAGATCTTTTAAAGAAAATATTAATTAAAACAATATATTATTTATATTGAAAATATGGCTTTAATAGATATGTCTAAATACTGATCTTTATAAGATTTTGTAAGATAGAAATATAAAAAATGCATATAGATAAATTAAAGAAAATATCTGATTTTTGGCAAATTAAGAAAATTCTATCATTAACGAGATAAATCTTTCCTTTATATTAACTAAGCTTAGTATCTGATCTTGGTCTTCTCAGGTCATGATACTACAAGCTTGTTTTAACAGAAGGGAATATACAGATAATCTGAACGCTGTTTTTCATAGAGTACGTGTCTACACAAGATATGATCGGCAGGTACAAGTGGATGATCAAACTCTCCCACTTTTTCTAAGCCAATATTTTGCATGACACGTTCTGAGGGCGTGTTGATGCAGGCAGTAAAAGAAATGACTTTCTCTAGGCGCAGGGTTCTAAAGGCATATTTCAGTACTGCTTTGGCTCCTTCAGTCGCATAGCCTTGATGCCAATATTGCGGTAACAAGCGCCAGCCAATTTCAGGGGCATCGGCAATTTCCAATTCAGATGGATGAACATTCAGACCGATAAAGCCAATAAATTCGCCTGTGGCTTTGAGTTCTACCGCAAAGAATTCCCAGCCGCGTTTTTCGATATCTGTGCGGATACGTTCTAGAAAAGCAGTTGCCTCAGTCGCATTAAGTTTTTTAGGGAAGTAGCGCATGACCTCGTTATCTGCACACATTTGGATAAAAGGCGCAGTGTCGGAGTCTTGCCATTGGCGCAGGAGCAGGCGAGGGGTTTGGATATTTTTCATATATGCAAGATTATAATTCCTTAATTGTTATTATAAAAATAAAATGACGGTGCAATGTAAATCTATGAAAATATCACTTCATGAATTTTGCTTAAATGTGAGAATGAAAAGTGAAGTTGGGGGTGCTCAGTTCCATAGAGTGGCATTTTTCGAAGAAAGTTTAGTATTAAATCTATTTGAATCCGTCGGTATTCATGAATTAAATCCTAGAAATAGCTAGCTTCGAGATAGAGTGTAAAAAAACTGAAAAAAGTAGGCTATAGAAAATGAGATATTTCAAAACAATAAAAAGTTATTGGGATCGTAGTTGAATCTGTTTTAGGCTGTTGAGATAATATAGACTACAAAGGTATAGGCTTTATTTTTGTAGTTTGAATTTCAAATATGTAATTGTAAAAAATCAAATATCTTTTTACGTTAACAAATAATTTTTAAATATTATAAGTTTAGAAGATGGTGATCATAAATGAAGGTTAAAGAATTAATTGAACAGTTAAAGAATTAATTGAACAGTTAAAGAAATTAGATCCTGAACAAACAGTATGAGCTATTTGTGAGGATGAAGATATTGTACGTAAAAACGAAGGGTTTGAAACTTTTTGGGTTGATTCAGTATCTTCAGTTCGTGCTGAGTCAAAAAGAGAAGACATAGGGGAAGTTAAATTTAAATTTGGTGATTATCCTGAAAGTAGGGATCACGTATTTATTACGTTAGAGCATAAATTTTAATTTGTTGAAAATATTTATTTTAGTATTTAAAAACCCCGCACTAAGCGGGGTTTTTTATACTTAAATCAGATTAAGCATTTTCACGAGCAATCGCGCGGTAACCAATATCTTTACGGTATTGAACGCCGTCGAAAGCCACTTTTTCGCAAAGCTCTAACGCTTTTGCTTGCGCTTCACCAATGGTATTGCCGAGTGCAGTCACGCAAAGAACACGTCCACCAGCAGTTACGATGTCACCATTCTCAAGTGCTTTAGTACCTGCATGGAACACTTTCGCATCAGTCATTTCAGTGTCTAAGCCTGAAATTACATCGCCATTGCTTGAAGTTTCAGGGTAACCTTTAGATGCTAGTACGATACCTACAGTCTTACGCTCATCCCATTCAGCTTCCGCAGGTAAGTTACCCGCAATACCAGCTTCAACCAAATCAACTAAAGATGATTTTAAACGCATCATGATTGGTTGAGTTTCAGGGTCGCCAAAACGACAGTTAAACTCGATCACTTTTGGTTGACCTTTGTCGTCAATCATCAAGCCTGCGTATAAGAAACCTGTATAAACGTGACCATCTTTTTTCATACCTTCAACGGTAGGACGCATCACTTCATTCATGGTTTTTTCAAAAACTTCAGCTGTTACAACAGGCGCAGGAGAGTAAGCACCCATACCGCCTGTGTTTGGACCTTGGTCGCCTTCAAAAATACGCTTATGGTCTTGTGAAGTTGCCATTGGCAAGATGTTGTCGCCATCAATCATACAAATGAAAGATGCTTCTTCACCTGCAAGGAATTCTTCGATCACAACACGAGAACCTGCATCACCAAATTTGTTGCCTGCAAGCATGTCGTCAATCGCATCGAATGCTTCTTGATTGGTCATTGCAACGATTACGCCTTTACCTGCAGCAAGACCGTCAGCCTTAATCACGATTGGCGCACCATTTTTCTCAACAAATGCTTTCGCAGCATCTACTTCAGTGAACACATCATAGAATGCTGTTGGAATGTTGTGGCGTTTTAAGAAGTGCTTGGCAAAAGCCTTAGAGCCTTCAAGCTGTGCAGCAAATTGAGTTGGACCCCAAATTTTAACGCCAGCTTCACGGCATGCATTTACAACACCATTTACAAGTGGTGCTTCAGGACCAACAACCACTAAATCAACCGCATTGTTTTTTGCAAAGTCGATAATTGCAGCGTTGTCTAAAATATTTAAGGCAACATTTTCGCATTTATTTTCTGTTGCAGTACCTGCATTACCTGGTGCTACAAATACTTTTGCGACTTTGTCATCTTGCGCGATTTTCCATGCCAATGCATGTTCACGACCGCCATTACCCAAAACTAAAATATTCATTTAAAAAAATCCTTCTGAAATAGAATCCCCCTAAATCCCCCTTTTATAAAAGGGGGACTCCCTTCGCTCTACTATGATATAGAAAACCCTCCTTTATTAAAGGAGGGCTAGGGAGGATTTAAAACTAATTAGTGACGGAAGTGACGCATACCAGTGAACACCATTGCAATGCCAGCTTCATCAGCAGCAGCAATTGTTTCTTCATCACGCATAGAACCACCCGGTTGGATAATGCATTTGATACCTGCTTTCGCAGCGTTATCAATACCATCACGGAATGGGAAGAATGCATCAGATGCCATTACCGCACCTTCAACAACTAAGCCAGCATGTTCCGCTTTGATCGCAGCAATACGAGCAGAGTTCACACGGCTCATTTGACCTGCGCCAACACCAATGGTTTGACGGTTTTTCGCATAAACAATCGCATTAGATTTCACGTATTTTGCGACTTTCCAGGCAAAGATCATGTCATCAATTTCTTGTTCAGTCGGAGCGCGCTTGGTCACCACTTTAAGATCAGCTTTAGTAATCATGCCCAAGTCTTGATCTTGTACTAACAAGCCGCCGTTTACGCGTTTGTAGTCAAGTTGCGATTGACGCGCATCGATTGCTGGAAGTTCGCCACATACAAGTACGCGTACGTTTTTCTTCGCACCAGTCACTTCAAGTACGCCATCAGCAATACTTGGTGCAATGATCACTTCAACGAATTGACGCTCAACAATCGCTTGTGCAGTTGCAACGTCTAATTCACGGTTGAATGCAATGATGCCGCCAAATGCAGATTCAGGATCTGTTGCATACGCAAGATCATAAGCTGCTTGAATACCGTCTAAAGATACTGCAACGCCACATGGGTTAGCGTGTTTAACGATCACACAAGCAGGCTTCGCAAATGATTTCACACATTCAAGTGCTGCATCAGTATCTGCGATGTTGTTATAAGAGAGTTCTTTACCTTGAAGCTGTTTCGCTGTTGAAACAGAAGCTTCAGTCGCTGTGTCTTCTACATAGAATGCAGCAGCTTGATGCGGGTTCTCACCGTAACGAAGGTCTTGAACTTTGTTCAATTGAGTATTGAAAGTACGTGCAAATTTGTCTGCCTGACCTTCTTCTTTACCTACGCGAGCGCCTAAGTAAGATGCGATCATGCCGTCATATTGAGCAGTATGTTCAAATGCTTTTACTGCTAGGTCAAAACGAGTTGCATGAGATAAAGCACCCTCAGCTTTAAGCTCGGCAACGACAGTTGCATAGTCAGAAGCATTTACGATGATACCTACAGATGCATGGTTTTTTGCTGCAGCACGAACCATGGTAGGACCACCGATGTCGATGTTTTCGATAGCATCAGCAAGTGAACAGTTTGGTTTGGCTACCGTTGCAGCAAATGGATAAAGGTTTACAACGACTAAATCAATAGCATCAATGTTGTGTTCAGCCATCACAGCTTCGTCTAGACCACGACGAGCCAGGATACCCCCATGAATTTTTGGATGTAGTGTTTTTACACGGCCGTCCATCATCTCTGGAAAACCTGTATGCTCCGAAACTTCAACTACAGCCACATTATTGTCTTTCAACAATTTGTAGGTACCACCTGTAGATAAAATTTCTACCCCTAGAGCAGCAAGTTCTTGTGCAAATTCAACAATACCAGTCTTGTCAGACACAGAGATTAAAGCGCGTTTAATAGTCATGATCTTCGTCACAGTTTTCAAGGAACAGAATAAAACAAAATCAGCAATTTACAGGTTAAAAAAAATGCCTGCGGAAGCCGCAAGCATTTTATCATTTATTCACTCATTAAACCGTGAGCTTTTAACTTTTTACGTAAAGTACCACGGTTGAGTCCGAGGATCTCGGCAGCACGTGTTTGGTTACCACGTGTATATTCTAGAACTACAGATAGAAGAGGTTTCTCCATTTCTGCTAGCACCATGTCGTATACCTGAGATGGTTGCTCGCCCTGCAGTTGTGCAAAATAGTGGCGAACTGCGCGATCTACGTGGATACGTAAAGCAACATCAGATTGTGCAGTAAAAATAGGAGATTTGCTATTCATGCGAATTAATCCGAAAAACAAATATCACTTGGGTAAAGTGATATATAAAAGTGGTCTAGAAATTGAAATGAACTCCATTTTAGATCCTAAAACGGAAGTTCTAAAACTTAGTCATTACATTGAGCCTGTAGCTTGACACATCTCTGCGATTTGGTCGAAAAATAAGCGTAACAATAGTTAAAGTTTTGTTACTGACCAAAATCAAAACAAAAAAATCTGCACGATACGCAATAAATTTTATAGCGCATTAGGCAAGACTGTATTTGTTGTGAAAAAGTCGCGAGGAGTTGCAGCACATAGCTTTCGTGGCGCGTATCATACCATTGTCTAAGCAAAAGTGAGCAAGAAAACTGCATTTTTTTTAACTTTTTTTAATTTTTTAATGCTTTCTCAGCAGATTAGGGGCGAATTATTTCCAAAGTATAGCGATCAAAGCTTTTACGATCGACTGGAAGCTTAAATTTGAATTTAAACGGGCTGTTTTTTGGGATGCGCTGAATATTGATCAGACTTTCAATCAGGTACTCTTCGGAGGACAGGTTATAAGTTGCAATCACTTCACCGCGATGTTCCAGATTGATTCTTAAAATCGGTAAGGCCAGGCTACGGTCATGAAAATTGATCAGCTCACCGCTAAACTCAGCTTCATTATTACCGATTGCCTTGATTTTGACTTTATTGGCCTGAATCAGTGTGTAGTATTTTTCCAGATTGGAACAATTAAACACTTCACAGGCAGTGTTAAAGGCCAGGCTCATAACGTGACTGTTTTTGATGTATTGCGGATTGAACCAGAAGAATTGAAACATCAGCAGGCTGAACAGTGACAGATTGAGTAAACTCCAGCCTAGATAGTACATTGGCCCGCGTTTAGTCTGCTTTTCTGCCTGATCTTCCCAGTTCATGCTCGGCAGAACTGAAATCGGCTCGGTACTGAAATAATTCAGGTTATTTAAATAGGTTTCCAGATCAATATTGGAATGTTCAACTTTTTGGTCAAAAATCTGTAGCAGGCTATGACGATGCTGCTGATCCGTGTGATAAACACCTGAGTTATTTTGAGCATCAGTTTTGATGAATTCGCTGGAGTTCGACTGAGCCTGAGACATTGAGACGGTGACCGAATTCCGGGTTTCGGTCACCAAATGCGATAAGGCATTAAATGAGGTGGTACATTTGGGACAGCAAACCATACCCTGCGCAACGGTGAGTTGAGCAACTGTGACCTTATAGGTGGTGGAACAGGTAGGGCAATGGGTTCTTTTGTCACTCATGGATTATTTATAGGCTCATTCGTTCTTATGGCGTTTACCCGAGATACGGCACCAGTGCTCATCTCGTTTTTCTACCTCTAATATATCAAAATAATTTGAGTAAATGCTAGTAACATCAGCAACTTGCTCTTCGATAACTCCAGCAAGTGCGAACTGTCCCTCAGATTTAATTAAAGTTGCGAACTCAGGAGCCAGCATCATCAGTGGTGCTGCCAGAATATTGGCAACAAATACGTCAGCTTTGGTATTACCGAGCTCATCTCTAAATTCTTCTGGTAGTCCGACATAAAGTTTGTCCAGTACGCCATTCAGTTCAGCGTTTTGCTGAGTCGCCAGTACAGCTTGTGGATCGATATCCGTGGCATATGCTTTTTTCGCACCTAAGAGAAGTGCAGCTACCGCGAGAATGCCTGAGCCACAGCCGTAATCGATGACAATTTTATCTTTCACATCAATCTTGCCGAGCCACTGTAAGCACAGGAAAGTTGAAGCGTGGTTGCCTGTTCCGAAAGCCAGACCTGGATCAAGCTTGATGTTCACTGCATCGGCATCAGGTGCTTCCATCCACTCTGGTACGATCCAGTATTTGTCAGCAATCTGAATTGGCTCATAGGCATCCATCCAGGTACGTTCCCAAGCCTGATCTTCAATCAACTCATGATGGATCGGAGCATTTGGCATTTGTGCACGAATAAAGGTTTCTAGTGCGGAAACATCAATTTCTTCGCCTTCTTCCTGTGCATAAATACCGGTCACAATCACTTTATTCCAGAGTGGTGTTTCACCTGGAAGTGGTTCCAGCAAATCCTGGTTTTCAGCATCATCCAAAGTCACACTCACTGCGCCTAGCGAGCTGAGTAATGTCTCAGTAAAATCAACCTGAGCCTGTTCAACCGTAATATGAATTTGTAACCACTTCACAGAAATAACCTTTATACATTTTTCAAAAAGCTATTGTAACGGAAGTTCAGACTCAACGCTGCTATCTTCTTGATCCATTCCCAAAATAAAAAGGATGCCTGAGGCATCCTTTGAACAGTTCCAGAGCTTATCTAATCCAGATTCGTTAAAGGTGTTTGCGCCGGGAGTGGTGCAAGCCGGTTCAACAGACTGCCAAAAATTGCAGCAAAGATATACATAAAGATAGAATAAACCGCGGCTGGCATCGCCACAGCAGCACTGCCAATCACGGTCAGGGCAATGGTCATGGCGAGGGTGCTGTTATGAATGCCAATTTCAAATGCACTGGCACGGGCTTGAGCGCTATTAATATTCAGTAGTCGCGGAATCAGATAACCAATACTCAGGCTCAGGATGCAGAACAAGGCAGTCGCCAGACCCACCTGGGTCAAGTATTCACCGATATTGCTGCGCTCTTTGATGAGTGTGGCAATAATAATCAGCACCAAAAAGCCAATCGAAAAAATCCGCAGCGGCCGATTCAGTTTTGCGGTCACGCCTGGTGCATAGCGCCGAATCAACATGCCAATTCCCACCGGAATCAGGATGATCGCAAAGACTTGCAGAATCTTGCCGAATTGCAGGCCAACTTGCTGGCTATCCTGCATAAAATGCATGATCGAAAAATTAATAATTAAAGGTAAGGTAATCGCTGCGATGACTGAGTTGATAGCAGTCAAAGTGATATTGAGGGCTAAGTCACCTTTAAACAGATAGCTAAACAGGTTGGCTGTTGCACCCCCGGGCGAAGCCGCCAGGAGCATCAACCCGACTGAGAGTAATGGGGTTAAAGCGAATAGCTTGCAGAGTAAAAAGGCAATGCCAACCAGAATAACCAGTTGGCAGAACAATGCTATAAATACGGCTTTGGGGTGACGAGTGACACGGCTAAAGTCCCGAGGCGTCAGTTCAAGGCCCAGTCCCATCATGATGATTGCAAGTGCCAGCGGCAGTAATATCGTTATAAGGCCAGAATCCATCTGTATGCTCCTTGTCGAAAATTGTTTTAATACTTCTGATTTTCTTTGGAAAAGCATACAGCCTTATAGCAGAATCAGCCAAATAAATTACAAATCTGATAAACGCCCCTTGTTGCTATACACCACTTGCTGGCGGCTAATTAGCACACCGAAAATAGTGGCGAAACTGTACATGAAAATTGTATAAATGCCTGCAGGAATAGCCATCGTGACATTATTTAAGACCGATATCGCAATCGTCAGGGCAATGGCAGTGTTGTGAATGCCGATTTCAAAAGTACAGGCGCGTGCCATTTTCTCTGGAATGCCCATGAGTAGAGGAATGCAATAGCCAATAAACAGGCTGGAAAAACATAAAATCGCAGTTGCTGTACCAATACTGGCAAAGTATTCGACCAAATTCGACCGTTCTCTGAAAATGGCAAATATCAACAATATAGCTAAAAAACCGATAGAGAGTAAGCGCATGGGCCTGCTGACTGTAATCGACAGGTTTGGAAATTTGGCTCGAAGCAGCATACCCATGATCACGGGAATCAAGGTAATTAAAAAGACCTGCACAATCTTTTCAACTGGAAAAGTCACGTTTGAGTCATGACTCATAAAGTAGTGTAAGGACAGATTGATAATAAAGGGCAGGGTAAAAATAGAGATGATGGTATTAATGGCGGTTAGAGTAATATTCAGTGCTACATCACCTTTATATATGTAGCTAAACAGGTTTGCGGTTGGGCCACCAGGTGAGGCGGCTAGCAACATCAGACCTACAGCAAGCAAAGCGGGCAAGTCCAAAATCAGACAAATAAAAAAAGCAATACTGGGTAACAGCACTAACTGCGCAAATAAAGTAATAAAAATGACTTTAGGATAGCGACTTAAGCGCAGGAAATCTTTGATGGTGAGTTCTAGCCCCAGCCCCATCATCATGATTGCCAATGTAATTGGCAAAAAAACGCTAAAAAACCCCGAATCCATGAATTTGCCTTTTTATTATACATTTATAGATATATTTTGAGTTTAGCCTAGATGAATAAATAAGCAATAAAAAACGGGCAAAATGCAGTCACTTTGCCCGTCAAAACTTTTACTTGAAATCTAAACTATTTAGATATATATCGGCTACATACCTGGCTGGCCTTGCATTGGTGAGTCAGGCTGTGCTGGCTGGTTCATCTGATGCTGCATTGGTTGGCTTTGCATCGGTGGCTGCATTGGCTGACTTTGCATCTGAGATTGTCCCTGAGGGCGTGGTGGCATAAAGCCTAATGCACATTTACCTTTGACTTCGGCACCATTAATGGTGGCAGTGGTTGCACCACTGTTGCCGCTACAAGTACTCATGAGTTCGGCTTCATCGCCTTTGATTGAAGCGTTTTTGGATGAAGCGAAAAACTGCGGTTCACAGGTACCATTCCAGATAATGCCGCGATGGGCAAAACTGACTTGTGCACCTTGGGATTTGCCTTTACAAACCTGTTGGTACTTTTGTGTATTATAAATGGTTTCGACCTTATCATTCGCTGATGCAGCAAACGGCGCAAAACATAAACCACATAGAACGGTTGAGAGGAAAATATTCTTATTCATCTTTTATACCTTTGTTTGTAATGTAACCAACATATAGATTAAAAAATGCGCGAGATTAAACAATGCAAATCGAGTAAATTTCTCAGCTTATATGTTTAATTTATATAGTTCCTCTGCAAAGTTAAATTACAGCGCTTTATTGTTATGCGAGTTAAGTGCGATTTATCTCAGGATAAATTCAACTGAATTTGTCTACTTTAGAGTGAAATTTGCTATAATGCTCAGCTATTCTTTTTTATCTCTCAATTACCACTATGCATTATCCTAAAGTATACGATGTCATTGTTATCGGTGGCGGTCACGCCGGTACGGAAGCGGCTCTGGCTGCAGCGCGTATGGGTCGACAGACTTTACTCTTAACTCATAACATTGAGACTTTAGGGCAGATGAGCTGTAACCCGGCCATCGGTGGTATTGGTAAATCGCATTTGGTGCGTGAAATTGATGCCTTGGGCGGTGCGATGGCACTGGCTGCCGATAAAGGCGGTATTCAATTCCGTATTTTGAACTCGCGTAAAGGTGCTGCAGTACGTGCAACACGTGCGCAGGCGGACCGTGTACGTTATAAAGCGGCTATTCGCGAAACATTAGAAAACCAAGCAAACCTTGATATTTTTCAGCAAGCCGCAGATGACCTGATTGTTGAAGGCGATACCGTTAAAGGTGTGGTTACCCAAATGGGTATCCGTTTTGATGCGAAAACTGTGGTGCTGACAGCAGGTACATTCTTAGGTGGTGTCATCCACGTTGGTCTGGAGAAATCTAGCGGTGGTCGTGCTGGTGATCCGCCATCTATTTCACTTGCACATCGTTTGCGTGAATTAAACTTGCCAGTAGGTCGTTTAAAAACAGGTACACCACCACGTATTGACGCGCGTTCAGTGGATTTCTCTGTGATGACACCACAGCCGGGTGATTTCCCATCTCCGACCATGTCATTCATGGGGGATGTGTCTATGCATCCTGAGCAGGTAAATTGCTATATCACGCATACCAATGAACGCACGCATGAAATCATTCGTGGCGGTTTAGACCGTTCACCGATGTACACGGGTGTGATCGAAGGTGTTGGACCACGTTATTGCCCATCGATTGAAGATAAGATTCACCGTTTTGCCGATAAAGATTCTCACCAAGTCTTCTTGGAGCCTGAAGGCTTGGATACACATGAGCTTTATCCAAATGGTATTTCGACTTCTTTACCGTTCGACGTTCAGTTTGAACTGGTTCGCTCGATCCGTGGTATGGAAAATGCGCACATTCTTCGTCCGGGCTATGCCATTGAATACGATTACTTCAACCCACAAGCGTTGAAATTTACCCTTGAAACCAAAGCAATTAATAACTTGTATTTCGCCGGTCAAATCAACGGCACAACCGGTTATGAAGAAGCGGGTGCGCAGGGTTTGCTTGCAGGCTTGAACGCTGCACGCCGTGCTTGGGATCAGGAGCAATGGACGCCAAAACGTGATGAAGCATACATGGGTGTTCTGGTCGATGACCTGATCACATTAGGTACCAAAGAACCATACCGTATGTTCACCTCACGTGCCGAATACCGTTTGATGCTGCGTGAAGATAACGCAGATCAGCGTTTAACAGCCATTGGTCGTGAAATGGGTCTGGTGGATGACGCGCGTTGGGCAGTGTACTGTGAGAAAATGGAAGCAGTGGAAAAAGAAACAGGCCGTTTGCAACACTTGTGGGCCGCACCAAATAACCCAATGGGTAAGAAATTCGTTGAGATGACCGGTGCAGACCTGTCTAAAGAATGTTCGGCGATTGATTTGTTGAAACGTCCAAACATTTCATTTGCTCAAATTGCAGAGTTAACCAATTCTGAAGTATCACCATTTGTCGGTGAGCAAATTGAAATTGCAGTGAAATATGCGGGTTATATTAATCGTCAGCATGAAGACGTCGCACAAATGAAACGTCTTGAAGAAACCCGTATTCCTGCAGATTTCGATTATGACATCGTGTCGGGTTTGTCCCGTGAAATTACTCTGAAACTGAAAGATGTTCGTCCTGAAACATTGGCGCAAGCCAGTCGCATTCCGGGTGTAACGCCTGCAGCAGTTCAACTGGTGATGATTACAATTCGTAAGAATGCACAGGCAAAGAAATCTGCTTAAGATTTTGCGCTAGAAAAGTCCGCGTTAAGCGGGCTTTTTATCGGCTTGTAGTTTTGTATAAGTTTTGACTATCGTTGAATTAAAAATAACTACTATTAAATTAAGTTATTGATAAATATATATAATAAATATTATTAAGATGTATTAAGTCTATAAATACAATCTTTTAGGTCTAATTTAGATGATATTTACACATGCTGATGTGCTTAAACCCGACTATTGTCGTGCTATTTCTCTATCAAGATTAGGTTAAGAATAATGCAACGGATCGTCAGACTATCAAACGGTTTGTGAATTATTGATGGAGATCAGTCATGGCACAGTCATACAGCGAAAAAGCCCAAAAAATATTAACGATATTCTTATGTTTCTGGGTCGCATTTTTTGAAGGTTTTGACCTTCAAGCTCCCGGGATTGCGGCGAAAGGAATTGCAGCAAGCTTTGGTTTAGATCAAATCCAAATGGGCTATGTATTTAGTCTGGGTGTCTTTGGAATGCTGTTTGGCGCATTCTTTGGCGGACGTATTGCAGATTATCTAGGACAAAAGAAAGTCCTAATGCTTTCTGTGACTATTTTTGGTCTGTTCATGTCGTTGACTGCAATTGCGCCAAGCATCGAAGTTTTATATGCAGCGCGTTTCTTTACTGGTTTGGGTTTAGGTGCGGCAATGCCAACCATGATTTCAGTCGTCGGTGATGAAGCAACGGAAGCCAACCGTGGCAAGCTAAATAGTCTGATGTATTGTGGTTTGCCGGTAGGGGCGATCTTTGTTGCCGGTCTGGCCATGTTGCTTCCGGAGATTCAATGGCAAACCTTGTTCCTGATTGGGGGATTAACGCCTTTAGCACTGATTCCATTGATGGCATTTATTCTTAAAGATAAGCCTAAAGTGAATGCGGAAGTACCGGTTTCTGGCGAAGCTGTGCCGGGAATGGCTGAGGTGTTGTTCAAGCAGCGACAGTATAAAAATACAGTGCCTCTTTGGGTTGGCTTCTTTTTTACCTTGATGATCAATTATATTTTGATTAGCTGGTTGCCAAATTTACTTATGGAACAAGGTTTGCAGAAACAGCAGGCATTTTTGGTGATGTTGGTGTTCCAGGTGGGCGCTGTCATTGGAACCCTAAGCCTGGGTTATTTACTGGACCGTTTAAAGCTCTGGCAAATGGCGACTATCATTTATAGTGGCTTGTTTGTTGCCTTGGTATTGCTATTCACCACAACTTCTATTCCGTTATTAATTTTGGCGAGAGTCATGGGGGTATTTTCTCTACAGGTGGCCAATCTATTCTGTATGGGATCTCACCAATTTTTTATTCAGGCGCAGGTAAAGTCACCGGTGTGGGTAGTGCGATCTCTCTAGGACGTTTAGGGGCGATGACTGGACCATTATTAACTGGAAAAATTCTGGCATTAGGTTTGGGAACGACGGGCATTCTTGTGGCAAGTTTGCCAGCAGTGGTCGTATCGGCAGTAGCTGTCACCGCACTATCACGTTATAAGGCTGCTCATAAGTAATTGATCATTGATATCTGTCAATACAAAAAGGGAATCTGAAGATTCCTTTTTTTATCGTCGAGGTTTTTAATTGAATAAAGTCAGTCTATAAAATTTGCTAAAATATACGGATAGTAAACAGATTGATTTTTATATGGCTTATCAACTTATTCCACTCTCGATTCAGGCCACTGATAATATTGCCTGTCCACATTGTCAGCACAACGTGATTGATTGGGCAGAAGAGCAGTATGTGCAACCTTGTGAACATACCCTGTTTATTGCCATGGATATTGGCTTTGAATATATGACGGATGAATTCGAGCACAGCATGCCGCGTTCTGTAGATGATCTGCATGCCAATGATGATCAGGTGAATATGCTGGATGAAATCACCCAAGCGACTTATTCAAATTATCTGATATATAAGTCTGATCTGGGCATAGATGGGTATTTCCGCTATGTGGGTTTTACTGCATAAATCATCATCAATAAAAAAGCGCCAATCGGCGCTTTTTTATATGGAAAGATTAACTTTCTATTTCTTCTTCGATTTCATCATCCGTAGTATCCATGCCCAATTCTTTAAGCTTGCGCGTTAAAGTGTTGCGACCCCAACCTAAAAGTTCTGCGGCATGACGTTTACGGCCACGGGTTTGTTGCAAGGCTGCATTGATCAAGGTGCGTTCAAACATTGGCGTCGCAACATCCAGAAGTTTCATTTCACCATTTTTGAGTTTCTGCATCGCCCATTGACCCAGCAATTCATCCCAGTGATGCGGTGCGATCTGGTTCAGCGTTGGAATTGGCGCACCCGGATCCTGCTGATGAATTGGAATCTGTTTCAGCTCAGGTGGCAAGTCTTCCGGATAGACTTCACGACCTGTGATCATGACAGTCAGCCAGCGACAGGTGTTCTCAAGTTGACGCACGTTACCTTGCCATGGCAATTTTTGCATATATTCCTGAGTTTCAGGACGCAGAATCTTTGGATTGACCCCAAGTTCCTTTCCGGCACGTGCCAGAAAATGCTGCGCCAGCATCGGAATATCTTCACTGCGATGTGCCAGTTTTGGAATATGAATACGAATTACATTCAGGCGGTGATACAAGTCTTCACGGAAACGACCATCATGGACCAGTTTTTCCAAATCCTGATGTGTTGCAGCCACGATACGCACATCGACCTTAACCGGAATATGACCGCCAACTCGGTAGAACTCTCCATCGGCTAGGACACGCAATAAACGGGTCTGGGTCTCAAATGGCATATCGCCAATTTCATCTAAAAACAGCGTACCGCCATTTGCCTGTTCAAAACGACCTTGGCGCTGGGTATTAGCACCGGTAAATGCACCTTTCTCATGGCCGAAAAGTTCAGTTTCGATCAGGTCTTTTGGAATCGCCGCCATATTGAGGGCAATAAAAGGTTTTGAGCTGCGTGGTGAATGACGATGCAGGGCATGCGCTACCAGTTCTTTACCTGTACCAGACTCACCATTAATCAACACGGTAATATGCGATTGTGATAAACGGCCAATGGCACGAAACACTTCCTGCATGGCAGGCGATTCACCAATAATTTCGGTAGATTGAATTGGTGGAGCCGCTTTTGCTGATTCTTGTTGCTGTAGCTTGGTGATATGTAAAATTGCACGATTTACCAGCGCCAGTGCTTCATCAATATCAAAAGGCTTAGGCAGATATTCAAAAGCACCAGTTTGATAACTGGATACAGCCGACTCTAAGTCTGAATGTGCCGTCATAATAATCACAGGCAAGTCAGGATAATTGTGTTTGACTTTGCCCAGGAAAGTAAGACCATCAATTCCTGGCATACGGATGTCGGTCAGAATCACATCAGGTGCTTCCAGACTCAATTGATCCAGTGCAGATTGTGCTTCTTCAAAACTGGTAACATCCAGACCTTCTTCTTTAAAGGTCTTTTCCAGTACCCAGCGCATGGCACGATCGTCATCAATCACCCATATTTTATTTCGCGACATGATTCGACTCCCAAGGTAAATATAAGCTAAAGACGGTTTTTCCAGCCACAGACTGACACTCGATCATGCCGTTGTGCTGATGAATAATATTTTGAGCAATACTGAGGCCCAGTCCGGTCCCTTTGGCACGGCTGGTGACCAGCGGATAAAACACCGATTCGATAATCTCTTCCGGAACACCTGGGCCATTATCTTCAATATCAATCCGTACTACAGAGCGGTGAATCACCCCGTTAATGGTAAAGAGACGCTGAATCCGGGTTCTTAAAATCAGTTCCGGTTGATGTTCGACAAAGAATTCCTTGTTCTCGGTCATGGCCTGTACGGCATTGGCGCAAATATTCAAAATGACCTGAATCAATTGATCACGGTCTGCCAGCACTTCAGGCAAGGACAGGTCGTAATCCCGGGTAATCTTGATTTTCTTTTTGGTCTGATTGGCAATCAGTGAACGCACCCGTTCCAGAGGTTCATGCACATTGACCAGCTCATAGCTCGGAAGCTGGCGTGAACCGAGCATGGTATCGGCCAGATTTCTCAGTCGATCCACTTCGCTAATAATAATGTCGGTAAATTCTTTGTATTGTGGATCATTCAAACTGCGTGCCAGGAGTTGAGTCGCCCCGCGAATGCCACCGAGTGGATTTTTGATTTCATGCGCGACACCGCGAATCAGCTGACGCGCTACCTGATGCTGTTGCAGCAGATTTTCTTCGCGTGAAATTTTTAACATGCGATCGCGAGGATTGAGTTCAATGAGCAGCAACGGATGATAAGGTTTACCCAGATTTAGCTGAGAAACAGTGTAGTCGACATGAATGTCTTTAAAGTTGACCAGAATAGTGGCTTCGCGGCGTGTATAAGGTTGTCCCGTAGTTAAAGTATTATTCAGGGCTTCTTCGGTATTGAACTCATCTGTCGGGTTTTGCAAAATATTGAGCACAGATGTGCCGCTCGCGCGGAATAAGCTCACATCAAATAAGGCTTCACAGGCAGAATTCAGATAATAAATATTAAGATCGCGGTCTATCAATAAGATACACGTGGTCATATTGTCCACTAAAGCACGATAGTCGATCGGAATAATTTGATCCATTCGCGGGTTTGTTCCTGTATTAAAATGGCGCAATGGCATCTTCATAAAGCAATTTAATCAATTTTAAGTTCTGATTTGATGCAAGATGCACGCCAACTTTTATGACTAGAGATTATTTATTGCGATGAAATGCAGAAATGTGACAGAGCAACACAATTCATCTTAGATATAGCGGATTAAATTGAGGCTGTAAATCTAAAATGATTCATTTTGGTGCATTGGTAAGTATGTTGAATATTTTATGGCAATATTTTAGTGCATGATGCAAAGAGTCAGGTTTTCAACTATTTTTATGATGCGAAAAGACATACAATACGCGCATTCTAGTAGAGCGAAAATTCATGAAGTCCCCCAAAGTCGGTTTTGTATCTTTAGGTTGTCCTAAGGCATTGGTAGATTCTGAACGTATTTTAACCCAGTTAAAGACTGAAGGTTATGACGTCGCTTCGGATTATGACGGTGCTGATTTAGTTGTAGTAAATACCTGTGGTTTCATTGAATCCGCAGTGCAAGAATCGCTAGATGCGATTGGTGAGGCGATGAGCGCGAATGGTCGCGTGATCGTAACAGGTTGTCTAGGTAAAGACGAAGACAAGATTCGCCAAATGCATCCCAATGTCCTGAAAGTGACAGGTGCAGCGGCATATAAAGAAGTTATGGATGCGGTTCATCAATACGTGCCTGAGCCGCCAAAACACAATCCATTTATTGATCTGGTTCCAGAACAAGGCATCCGCCTGACGCCAAAACATTATGCTTATCTGAAAATATCCGAAGGCTGCAACCATCGTTGTACTTTCTGTATTATTCCAAGCATGCGTGGCGATCTGGTCTCACGTCCAGTTGGTTCTGTGCTTGAAGAAGCTGCAGCGCTGAAACGTGCCGGTGTAAAAGAAGTACTCGTCATCTCCCAGGATACTTCTGCTTATGGCCTGGACACGAAATACAAGCTGGATTTCTGGAATGGCCAGCCGGTTAAGACCAAATTCTATGACATGTGTGAAGCATTAGGTCAGTTGGGAATCTGGGTGCGTTTGCACTATGTTTACCCGTATCCGCATGTAGATGCAGTAATTGACCTGATGGCACAAGGCAAAATCCTGCCTTATCTGGATATTCCATTCCAGCATGCAAGTCCAAAAATTCTCAAACTGATGAAACGACCTGCGCACAGTGAAAATACACTGGAGCGTTTGAAAATCTGGCGCGAGAAATGTCCTGATCTGGTACTCCGTTCCACATTTGTAGTTGGCTTCCCGGGTGAAACCGAAGAAGACTTCCAGATGTTACTAGACTGGTTGAAAGAAGCCCAACTGGATCGTGTGGGATGTTTCACCTATTCGCCAGTTGAAGGTGCGACAGCAAATGATTTGCCAGATCACGTTCCTGAAGAAATTAAACAAGAGCGTTATGAGCGTTTCATGCAGGTTCAGCAAGAAATCTCAGCAGCCAAACTCCAAAAACGTATCGGTCAGACCATGACTGTGCTGGTAGATGACCTGGAAGATGAATTCCCGGTAGCGGTTGCGCGTTCTTATGCAGATGCACCTGAAATTGATGGTAATGTTTTTGTTGAAGATATCGATAAAAGCGTCATCAAGGCGGGGGATTTACTTGAAGTCGAAATTACTGATGCAGATGAATACGATCTGTATGCAAAACTCATTTCAGTCAAGTCTGCTTAAGATTTTGAATTAAAAAAATTTAAATTGAATACTTTGGAGTTTGATGATGTTGGATTCTAAAAAGCCACGCTTTGGTCGCATCCTGTTAAAGCTTTCTGGTGAGGCGCTGGCAGGCAATAAAGACATGGGGATCGATGCACAAGTGCTCGATCAGATGTCACTTTCTATTGCGCACCTCGTGGGTTTAGGCGTACAAGTAGGTATTGTTGTGGGTGGTGGTAACCTGTATCGCGGTAGCCAGCTACAAAAAGATGGTCTGGTTGGCCGTGTAACTGGCGACCAGATGGGTATGCTGGCAACAGTCATGAACGGTTTGGCACTTCGCGACGCTTTGGTGCGCCGTAATATTAAAACCCGTTTAATGTCTGCATTGCCAATTGGTGCCGTGGTTGAGTCTTACTCAAGCCGTGATGCAATCCGTCACCTGACTCAGGGTGAAGTGTGTGTATTCGTGGCAGGTACAGGTAATCCGTTCTTTACGACAGATACAGCTGCCTGTTTACGTGGTATTGAAATCGAATCAGACTTGATCTTGAAAGCGACCAAAGTTGATGGCGTATATAATAAAGATCCAAGCAAATATGATGATGCGGTTAAATATGACACATTGACTTTTGACCAAGTTCTGGACGAAAAGCTGGGTGTGATGGACTTAACTGCAATCTGTTTATGTCGTGATCACAACGTGCCGCTACAAGTATTCGATATGAATAAATCTGGCGCATTGCTTTCCGTTGTGATGGGTGAAAAAGAAGGGACTCACGTTACCAATTAATGACGTGAGCACCAAAGCACTTTATACTACACGCTAATTTAGTAATAACCTCTTTTCAAGAATTAAGTAAGGAAGATCATATGATTAACGATCTTAAAAAAGACAGCGAAGACCGTATGAACAAAACTCTAGAATCTCTAGAGCATGGTTTTGCAAAAGTTCGTACCGGTCGTGCGCATCCATCAATTTTAAATAACGTGATGGTTTCTTACTATGGTTCAGACGTTCCATTGAACCAGGTGGCAAACGTAGGTGTTGAAGATTCACGTACTTTGTTAATCCAGCCTTTCGAACGTTCAATGGTTTCTGCAATTGATAAAGCGATTCGTGAATCTGATTTGGGTCTAAACCCAATTACAGCAGATGCGATTCGTGTACCGATGGCTGCGTTGACTGAAGAAACGCGTCGTGACATGCAAAAAGTTGCGCGTAATGAAGCAGAAAATGCCAAAGTAGCGATCCGTAACATTCGTCGTGATGTATTGGGCGATATCAAAGCTTTGTTGAAAGAAAAAGAAATTTCTGAAGATGAAGAGCGTCGTGCTGCTGACGAAATCCAGAAAATTACCGACAAATTTGTTGCTGAAGTTGACAAGCGCTTGGCTGCGAAAGAAGCTGAATTGATGAAGGTCTAATTCATCGATGACCGTTGCTGAAGAAAATCCCCGTCTTCCGAAACATGTTGCCATCATCATGGATGGCAACAATCGTTTTGCCAAAAAAAATCAGATGCAGAAAGGTGATGGACACCGTGAAGGAAAAACGGTTCTGGATCCGATTGTTGAACACTGTAAAAAAAGAAATATCCAGGCTTTAACTGTATTTGCCTTTTCCAGTGAAAACTGGAATCGTCCACAGTTTGAAGTTGAATTGCTCATGAAATTGCTGGTTGATACCATTCATGAACAATTGCCCCGCATGGAAAAATTCAATATTGCCTTACGCTTTATCGGTGATCGCAGCCGTTTGTCCCCAGAATTACAGGGACTTATGTTGCATGCCGAAGAAAGGACTGCTAATTTCAATAGTATGACACTCACTATTGCAATCAGTTATGGTGGTATGTGGGATATGGCACAAGCTGCACAGCGAATTGCCAGCGATGTTTTAACAAATAAATTAGATCTTGATGCAATTAATACTGATGTATTTGGTCAATATGTCAGCCTCGGTGATTTACCTGCAGTTGATCTGCTGATTCGTACGGGTGGAGATTTCCGTCTTTCGAATTTCCTGTTGTGGCAGGCAGCCTATGCAGAGCTTTATTTCACTGAGACGCTATGGCCAGAATTTACCGTTGAAGAACTTGATGATGCACTTGCCGTATTTGGTGGGCGTGAACGTCGTTTTGGTAAAACATCAGAACAGATTCATCAGGAAAAACTTGAGAATTAATACATGTTTGAGCGGATTATAACCGCATTGGTGTTGGTAGCAGTTGTACTGAGCTGTATGTTTGCTACCGAATCACATTATCCAATGTTTGTATTGATGGTTCTTGCTGCTGGGGTGGCCGGCTATGAGTGGTTCAAACTCATGCCGCGAAAATTTAAACATGTCATCAAACCTGTTGCTTGGGGATATGGAGTGCTCACTGCGGCACTTTCAGCTTTGGCATTGTATTTTGCCGAAGTTGCCTTATTGTTATGGGTAGCTTCTATAATTACCTGGTTGCTCAGCATTTACTGGGTTAAAACCTATCCTGAATATGATGGCTGGTACAACGCCAGCCTGCACGGAATCGGCGTAGTTCTGATCTCTGCTGCGGTTACTGCAATTTTCTCTGTCTGGCAAAGTTCACCGTGGTGGCTGATGTACCTGTTTTTACTGGTATGGGGCGCAGATAGTGGTGCATATTTTGTGGGTCGTAAATTCGGCAAGAAAAAGTTGGCGCCGAATGTTAGTCCCAACAAATCGGTAGAAGGGTTGTATGGCGGTATCGTTACCTCAATGCTGATTGTAACGGCAGTCGCCTTGCTTTATCTGGATATGACCTGGCCAGAACTAATTTTATTCCTGATTTTATCTGTCGTTACAGTATTTAGTTCGGTACTGGGTGACCTGTTTGAATCCATGATCAAACGTCGTGCCGGTATTAAGGATTCAGGTCGAATTTTGCCAGGACATGGCGGAGTACTGGATCGTATTGATTCTTTGCTTGCTGCAGCTCCAATCTTTGCAGCAGGTATGGCTGTTTTAAAACTTATTGGTGTAGATTTATAAATGTCACAAGCAGTTTGTATACTGGGTGCTACAGGTTCCATTGGTCAAAGTACTTTAAAAATCTTGCAGCGACATCCTGAAGCATACTCGGTTTTTGCTGTGACCGCGCAAAGTCGTATCGAGGAGCTGGTTGAAATTTGCCGGCAATACTGTCCTAAAGTGGTGGTGGTGCCGGCTGAAAAAGTAGATGAACTTTCAAAACTACTTCAGCAACACCATTTATCTGATATTGAAATTCTGCAAGATGAAGCCGGTTTAATCGCTGTGGCTGAACACGCGGATGTTGATATCGTTATGGCGGCAATTGTCGGTGCTGCAGGCTTGTTGCCGACATTGGCTGCAGTGAAAGCGGGTAAACGCGTACTGCTGGCCAATAAAGAAGCCTTGGTGATGTCAGGTGACATCATGATGCAGGCAGCGCGCGATCATGGTGCCTTATTGCTTCCCGTTGACTCCGAACATAACGCGATTTTCCAATGTCTGCCACCGCATTATTTTGAGGCAGAGCGTCATGGCAAGCCCAAACTGGGTGTATCCCAGATTCTGCTGACCGCGTCGGGTGGGCCGTTTCTGAACCACAGCATACAGCAACTTGAAGAGGTCACACCTGCCCAAGCTTGCAAGCATCCTAACTGGTCCATGGGTCAAAAAATTTCAGTCGATTCTGCTACCTTGATGAATAAAGGCTTAGAATTGATCGAAGCCTGTCATTTGTTTGCAGTTCAAGAACAATTTGTTACAGTTGTTGTGCATCCACAGAGTATTATTCACTCCATGGTTCAATACGTTGATGGTTCGACTTTGGCACAAATGGGTAATCCGGATATGGGCACGCCTATTGCACATGCTTTGGCATGGCCTGAGCGTATTAGTACGCATGTGGCGCCACTGGATCTGTTTATGCATTCACAACTTAATTTTCAAGAACCGGATATGCTCCGTTTCCCTGCATTAAAATTGGCCCGTCAGGCCATGCAGAGTGGCGGAATTGCACCGACAATTTTAAATGCGGCCAATGAAATTGCAGTTGCTGCATTTTTAAATCAACAGATCAGATTTACCCAAATTCCTCAGGTAGTTGAGCACGTCCTAAATCAGATGGACAATCAACCCGCACATGATCTGGAGGCTATCTTGCAAGCAGATCAAATGGCGCGAGGTTTATCACAGCAATATGTTGTGAATAAAGGAAGTTAAGATATGAATGCCTTGTTTATGATTGCCGCTGCAATTCTCTTACTCGGTCCCTTAATTGCGATTCATGAGTTCGGTCACTATATTGTGGCGCGTAAACTGGGCGTTAAAGTATTGGTCTATTCCATTGGATTTGGGCCAACATTATTAAAATGGACCTCGAAAAAATCCGGAATTCAGTATCAATTGTCTGCCTTGCCTTTGGGTGGCTATGTCAAGATGCTGGATGAACGCGAAGGTAATGTCTCTGAAGAGGACTTACCCAAAGCCTTCAATCGTCAGCATCCGTGGAAACGAATCGCCATCGTGGCAGCGGGACCATTAATCAACCTGATTTTTGCAGTTCTTCTATTCTGGGTGTTATTTTTACCGGCACAAGAACAGCTCAATACCCGTGTGGGTAAAGTTTTACCAAATACGCCTGCTGCAACCGTACAAATGCAGCCGGGCGACAAAATTGTAGCTGTGGATGGTACTCAGGTGGAAACCTGGGAAAAACTCAGTTATGCCTTGGTGGATCGTGTTGGTGAAACTGGTGTGGTTTCTATTCAGGCAGATCGCGCTGGTGAAAACAAATTGTTCCAGTTGCCGATTCAAAACTATTTAAAAGATCAAAGTCAATCGCCACTAGAAAGCCTGGGTTTCTTGCCTTATCGGCCAGAAATTCCGGCAGTGATCAGCAAACTGAGTGAAGATGGTGCAGCCATCCGTCAAGGTTTGAAAGAAGGCGACAAGATTCTGGCCATTGACGGCGTTCAGATGAAAGACTGGTTTGATGTGGTGCAGGTGGTACAGGCATCTCCAGAAAAATTACTCAAAATGGATGTACTACGCGAAAATCAGGTGGTTCAGCTGGAAGTCATGCCACAAGGTAAACGTGACAATATGGGCAATGTGACTGGTATGCTGGGCGTACAAAGCGATCCGGGTAAACTGAACATTCCTGCAGAATATAAACAGACCATTCATTACTCGCCAGGCGAAGCACTGGTAATGGCATTTGATAAAACAGCACATTTATCTTCGATGATTCTGAACTCGATTGTCAAAATGGTACGCGGTCTGATTGGTCTGGATAATTTATCAGGTCCAATTACCATTGCCAAAGTGGCAGGACAAAGCGCAGAAATGGGCTGGGAAACTTTTATTTCCTTTATGGCGCTAATGAGTGTAAGTTTAGGAATATTAAATCTACTACCCATTCCAATGCTTGATGGCGGACATCTGGTTTACTATTTTGTTGAATTAATTCGTGGTAAACCTGTTTCCGAACAAATACAATTGGTTGGACTAAAAATTGGTATGGTACTGCTCGGCAGTATGATGCTTCTGGCATTATTTAATGATTTTATGCGTTTATAACAACGTAAATGGAATAAATTAACAGCGGAAAAGACTGGCATGCAGCACACACATTTATTTATGCCTCTGGCACTCGTTAGTGCAATGGCAGTAGCACAACAAGTATATGCAGCAGATGAATTCATTGTACAAGATATAAAATTTGATGGATTAGTACGTTTAACTCCTGACAATGTGTATGGCCTAGTGCCAATTAACAGTGGTGATCGGGTCAATGATCCAATCATTGCCAATGCAATTCGTAGCATGTATGCATCAGGCCTGTTTGATGACATTAAAGCCGTTCAGCAGGGCAATACCTTGGTTTTCCAAGTGGTTGAACGCCCGGTTATTTCGAAAATCGAATTGAAAGGCAATAAGCTGATTCCTAAGGAAGCGCTTGAAGAAGGCCTGAAAAAAATGGGTCTGGCTGAAGGCGAAGTGCTGAAAAAATCAGCGCTGCAAACTATTGAAACTGAACTTGAACAGCAATACATGCAGCAAGGTCGTTATGATGCCGATATTACGGTCACCACGACGCCTCGACCAAATAACCGTGTTGAATTGCTGATTGATTTTATTGAAGGTAAAGCGGCTAAAGTTTTCGATATCAATATTATCGGGAATACCGTATTTAAAGAGTCTGATATCAAGCAGGCCTTTGCCGTAAAAGAAAGTGGCTGGAGTTCGGTCATTTCGCGTAATGACCGTTATGCACGTGAAAAGATGGCGGCGAGCCTAGAAGCTTTGCGTGCCATGTATCTGAATCGCGGTTATATCAATTTTAATATTACCAATTCCAGCCTGAACTTGAGTGAAGATAAAAAGAATGTTTTCATCGAAGTTTCTGTGGATGAAGGCGAACAATTTAAATTTGGTCAAACCAAATATTTAGGTGATGCACTTTATAAGACTGAAGAATTACAGGCTTTACAAATTTTCAAAGAAGGCGAAATTTATTCGCAGGAAAAAGTCAACGCGGTTAAGCAGTTATTGCAGCGTAAGTATGGTAATGCAGGTTATTACTATGCAGAAGTCAATATTGTTCCTCAAATTAACAACGAAACCAAACTGGTTGATCTAAATTATTATATTAATCCGGGTCAGCAAGTTACGGTAAGACGTATTAATTTCACTGGCAATACGAAAACTGCAGATGAAGTATTACGTCGTGAAATGCGCCAAATGGAAGGTGCGCTTGCCAGTAATGAAAAAATTGACCTGTCTAAGGTCCGTCTAGAGCGTACCGGTTTCTTTAAAACTGTCGATATCAAACCTGCACGTATTCCGGGTGCACCAGATCAGGTGGACTTGAATGTTGCCGTTGAAGAGCAGCATTCAGGTACTAGTACTTTGGCTGTCGGTTTCTCGCAAAGTGGTGGTGTGACTTTCCAGGCAGGCTTAAGCCAGACCAACTTCTTGGGTACCGGTAATAGTGTTTCAATCGATTTGTCGCGTTCTGAAACTCAAGATTATTATAACTTGAGCGTGATGGACCCGTACTTCACCATTGATGGTGTGCGTCGCGGTTATAACATGTATTACCGTAAAACCAAGCTGGATGATGACTATAACGTCAACAACTATGTGACAGACAGTTTTGGTGGTGGGATTAACTTTGGTTATCCAATTGATGAAAACCAGAGTGTCAGCTTGGGTCTGAATGTTGATCAGACTGAAGTAACCACTGGTAATGGTGTATCCACCTATGTTCGTGACTACCTTTTAGCTAATGATGGTAAATCAATAGGCCAGAGTCCTTATTGTATAGATGATGCTAATCCTTGTACAACAGTGTCAAAACCAGACAGATTTCAAGGCGAGTATTTAACTTATAACTTAAACTTGGGCTGGTCTTATAATACTTTAAACCGTCCAATGTTCCCGACAACGGGCATGTCACATCGTGTGAATGCTGAAATTGCATTGCCAGGCAGTGATGTCGAGTATCAAAAAGTCACTTATGACGCTCAGGCATTTTTCCCATTAGGCAAAGATTTTGTCCTGCGCGGTTATGGTAAGTTGGGTTATGGTAATGACCTGCCATTTTACAAGAATTTCTATGCTGGTGGTTTCGGTTCAGTTCGTGGTTATGAGAACAGTACTCTAGGTCCAAAGTATGACAGTGTCTATGCAGAAAATGCGGGCTTAAGCAACTTTGATCCGGAGGAAGTGGGTGGTAATGCTCTAGTGCAATTTGGTACTGAGCTGGTACTTCCAGTGCCATTTAAAGGGGATTGGGCTCGTCAGGTTCGTCCGGTTCTTTTTGCAGAAGGTGCGCAAGTTTTTGACACAAACTGTGATGTTTCACAATCTGCTGACTTACGTCAATACTGTAAAGACAACTTTGATTTTGATGCCGGCAATATGCGCTATAGCGTGGGTGCAGGTTTCACCTGGATCACCATGATTGGCCCACTATCACTTAGCTATGCTTATCCGTTGAATAAAAAAGACGGTGATGATACTAAAAACATCCAGTTCGAAATTGGACGTACTTTCTAAAATCGTTTTGACCTAGAAACTAAATTTTGCTCATAAAGCCTGCAGGTTTTGTGAGCAAATTTTTTTGAATGAGTAAGAATATGAAAAAAATGATTATGGCAATGAGTCTGGCTTTGTCAAGTGTTGCTCCTTTGACTCAAGCGGCTAGCATGGGGGTAATTGACTTGGAGCGTGTGGTTGAAGGTAGTACATATCTGAAACAACAAAACACGATATTTCAGCAAAAAATTCAGCCACAAACCACCAAGATTGAGCAACTCAGCAAAGAGCTGGAAGCTTTACAGCAACGTGCTCAATCCAATACCAAGCTCAGTGAGACTGAAAAACAGAAAATGTCTGCGCAATATCAGGCTAAGTTGCAAGAATTGAATCAGTTACAACAATCTGTACAGACGAATGTTCAAAGCTCGATTCAGCAGATCCGGGCTGTATTTGATGCACGTATAAAGCAAATTGCTGAACAATTACGTAGAGAAAATAACCTCGATGTGGTTTTAAATAAAAATTCAGCACTTGCTTATGATGCTAAATATGATTTAACTGATAAAATGATTCAAAAGGTTAATGCAATTAAATAATCAATGAATCATCAACAGCTTCAGTTAGCTGATCTCGCTCGCCTGGTTCAAGGCGAGTGCATAGGTCAGACAGATTTGCGTTTGAGCGCTTTGGCCAGTCTTGAACAGGCAACTTCACACGATCTGGCATTTGTGAATGCCGATAAATATGTAGAGCAGGCCAATCAAAGTCAGGCAGGTGCTTTAATTGTCACGACTGAACTAAAACAACAGATAACTTCACATCAAAACTTTATTGTTGTGGCAAATCCCTATCTGGCTTTTGCGATTCTGACGCATGTCTTTGAGAAAAAACATCGCCAGCGTGGCATTGAAAGTACGGCTCAAATTCACCCGTCGGCAATGATCGCGGACGATGCTTATATTGGTCATTATGTGGTGATTGGTGAGCATTGTGTCGTGGGTGCGAATACGATTGTTCAGGCGCATGTGCAGATCGATGATGATGTCGAAATCGGTCAGGACTGTTTTATTGACTCACATGTGACCCTCACCGGCGCAGCAAAAATTGGTAATCGGGTGCGTATTCATGCTAATAGCGTGATTGGCAGCGAAGGGTTTGGTTTTGCACCTTATCAAGGTAAATGGCACCGTATTGCGCAATTAGGTTCTGTACGCATTGAGGATGATGTGCGTATTGGGTCAAATTGTAGCGTAGACCGTGGTGCACTGGATGATACGATTTTGCAACAGGGTGTTATTATTGATAATCTTGTGCAAATCGCGCATAACGTTAAAATTGGTGCACATACCGCGATTGCTGCAAAAACTGCCGTTGCAGGAAGTGTTTCAATTGGCAAAAACTGTATCATTGGTGGTGCCTCTGCGATTTCTGGACACTTGAATATTGCCGATAATGTGACGTTGACCGGAATGTCAATGGTGACAAATAATATTTCTGAAGCTGGAAAATATTCATCCGGGATTGGTCTGTTTGAAAACCAGAAATGGAAACGTACCGTGGTTCGCCTCAGACAATTAGCAGATGTGCCATTGACCCAGGTGATCAAACGACTAGATTATATGCAATCTCAGATTGAGTCCATTGAATCAACATTTAAGTTGCGTAAATAATTATGATGACAGAGTCGAATTTGCCTACATTCACGAAGCCTGAATTGCCAATGAATATTCAAAAGATTCGTGAATATTTGCCCCATCGCTATCCATTTTTATTGGTTGATCGCGTTGTCGAAATTACCGATAATGGCATTGTTGGTTATAAAAACGTCTCAATTAATGAAGAGTTTTTACAGGGCCATTTTCCGAATTATCCAATTATGCCAGGTGTACTAATTGTTGAAGCGCTGGCACAAATCTCTGGAATTCTGGGTTTTGTGATGAATAATGAAGTGCCAAGTGAGGGTTCTTTGTTCCTGTTTGCCGGTGCGGAAAAAGTTAGATTTAAAAAACAGGTGGTTGCAGGTGACCAATTGGTTTTAAAATCTGAATTAGTGATGCAAAAGCGGGGCATTTACAAATATAATTGTATTGCCACTGTAGATGGCGTCGTCGCAACAACCGCGGAAATTATGGTTTCGCATCAAAAAGTCGAGCAGGCATGAGCAATAATCCCCTTATTCATCCAACTGCCATTATTGACCCATCAGCAGTCATTGCTGCTGATGTAGAAATTGGCCCATATTGTATTATCGGGCCAAATGTCACTATTGGTGCGGGTAGCAAACTTCATTCACACGTGGTGGTGGGTGGCTATACGCGTATAGGTGAATATAATGAAATTTTCCAGTTCGCCAGTGTAGGTGAGGTGTGTCAGGATCTTAAGTATGCCGGTGAAGAAACCTGGCTTGAGATTGGCGATCACAACAAGATTCGTGAGCATTGCAGTCTGCATCGTGGCACGGTTCAGGACCAGAGCCTGACCAAGATCGGTAGTCATAACCTGCTCATGGTGAATACGCATATTGCACATGACTGTATGGTCGGAGATTATAATATCTTTGCTAATAACGTCGGTGTGGCTGGACATGTCCATGTCGGGGACTACGTCGTCATTGGCGGAAACTCGGGCATTCATCAGTTCTGTAAGATTGATTCTTATAGCATGATTGGTGGGGCATCACTGATTCTGAAAGATGTACCGGCCTATGTAATGGTTTCAGGTAATCCTGCGCATGCATTTGCTATGAACATTGAAGGTATGCGTCGTAAAGGCTGGTCAAAGACCGTAATCAGCGGTTTACGTGATGCCTTTAAACTGATTTATAAATCAGGTTTAACGACTCAGGAAGCAATCGAGCAGATCCGTACAGGAATTTTGCCTGAAGTGGCTGAGGTACAGCGTTTAATCGATTCTCTTGAACAGTCGAAACGTGGTATTGTGCGCTAAAAGTTTAATATAATAAAAAAGACACCTGAAGGTGTCTTTTTTATTTTGGGAATTTCTATTTTACTTAAGAAATTTAATTTCCTCAGCTTTCGGATAATTCTTCAATAGCTTTGTTTTGTATTGCGAAGCAAGCGTAGCATTCTTTTCAACATCTTTGCTGATGTTATAAAGCTGATACAGGGCAGTGGAGGCTTTCGCAGAATTTGGATAGCGGTCAACGACAATCAGATAATTACGTTTCGCTTCAGCAAATTTTGGTGGGTCAATCGCCAGATTGAATTCCGCTAACCAGAAATAAGCATTGCTGATATAAACGCTATTCGGATTGTTTTTAATAAAGTTTTGCATCGGGGCAATGGCTTTGGCTGCACCGCCATTTTTATAAGCATCTAAAGCCACGGTATAAGCGGCTTTTTCCAGCTCAGCAGGTTGCTGTCCGCTGCTTGCTGTATTGACCTTATTTGCGCTTAGGCTGGGTGCAGTATCCTGTGGGTTTTCCTCCGTTGGATTGTCTTCAGCAGGTTCAATTTTTTGCTGCAACAGTTCAAGACGCTGATCGAGATCGGCATAACGATTAGTCAGTTCATTTTTGAGCCGTTCAATCTCATTTTCCTGTTCTTCCATTTTACCGCGCAAAATCCGCAGGTCATTCTCGAGCTGCTGGTTCTTTTGCATGATTTGCCAGCTGGTATTGGTTTGAACTGCTGGAGTTGCACCAGCCGCAATTGCCGCTGGGGTATTTACTGTGGTTTGATTTGTAGCTTGGCTCAAGCCGCGCGATTCAATCGGAATATTGGCAAATAGAGGTGTGGTAAAGAGTGCTGTCACTACACACAATACGGTCTTTTTAAACATCATAAAATTTCCATAATTCTTTGTGAGATGCGGATCCGCTGCTCATCTTTTCAAAGTAGATCATTCATATACATTGCACACATTAAAAACGGCATTTTTAGAAAATGCAACAAGGTTTTACAAAGATCATGTGAATCTGAGTGTTGATGGATTGATTGTGAAGATCCCTTAAAAATCAGCAGAAATATCAATATTGTTTTTAAAATAATCAAACGGATAGCTTGAGGGATTATTTTGCGGAACAAGGCTTGCAACTTGATTAAAAATCTCTATACTCTGTTTTTGTAATGGTAGCCCTGCTGGTTACTTCGCAATTGTACTCTATGAACCCCGCCAGGACCGGAAGGTAGCAACGGTAATAGAACTATGATGTGCCGGAGCTTTGCTGGTAGGGTTGCCACCATATTCTTATTATAATAACAATGCGAATTCGCAGTTTTCTATTCTCAAATATCATTCCTTTTTCAATGTCATCAAACAGCACTATCTTATTATTTTAATGATTCAGATCATTATTATTTTATGTCGTACTTTATTTTGCAGCTAATATTGGATAAATAACCAATATACTTATACGTGCATTAAGACTTTCAAAGAAGATAAGAATTAATCTTCTGCTTTACGGTTAATCGCCTTGATAATCGCATCCATTTCAAAACCACGATACATTAGAAAACGGATCTGTTTGGCTTTGAGCTTCAGGTCTTCAGTGACCTCAGTCCCATATTTTTTGACTTTTAGTTCATAGGCTTGTTGAACCCAGTCGGTTTCTTTGAGTTCTTCTGAAATCAGAGCAGTATCAATCTTTTTGCTCTTGAGTTTCATTTTAATTTGATTGGGACCTTTGCCTTTACGCTTTTGACTCGACAACATGGTTTCCGCCACACGCTGATCACTTTGATAGTTCTCACGGGACAACTCTTCCACTAAGGTAATGACTTCATCACGATGCTCTGCATAAAGGCTTAATTTCTCGATCAGTTCGGCTTTGGAATATTCCTTGCGCGTCAGTACGGCAAAGGCATAAGAACGTAAGCGTGAGCCTGTCAGTCCCGGGTTCTTCTCATCCTGAGTTGGGGTAGAGGAAAACAAACGTTCTTCAGGATTAAATTCAGGAGCGTCTTGGATCGCACTTTTTGCAGGTTGAGCTTGATCTTCAGTATCACCAAATTGCTGTTTTAAAGTTTCATAATCGAGCAGTTTGCTGAATTTCGCGTCTGACATGATTCTCTCGGATTTTAGATTCCCTATATAATAACAAAACGCCCCGGAGGGCGCTGTGTATTGACGTTTAAAGATGATGCATCTAATAAGATCATGCATCTAAAAAGTCAGGTTCTTCCTTGCTATCGTCTTCTTCAACAACCACTGCTTTAGTCAGAAGCTGGTCACGAATCAGTTTTTCAATCGTCTGAGCCATTTCTTTATGCTCTTCCAGATAACGGATGGTGTTGTTCTTACCCTGGCCAATTTTGTCGCCTTGATAAGAATACCACGCACCAGCTTTCTGCACGATTTCTTGCTGTACAGCAAGGTCGATCAATTCACCTAGATGGTTAACACCTTTGCCATAAAGAATCTGGAATAAAGCTTCTTTAAACGGAGGCGCCATTTTGTTTTTCACGACTTTGACTTTGGTTTCAGAACCAACAATCTCGTCACCTTCTTTCACTTGGCCAATACGACGGATGTCCAAGCGAACAGAGGCATAGAATTTCAGTGCATTACCACCGGTTGTGGTTTCCGGGCTACCAAACATGACGCCAATCTTCATACGAATCTGGTTAATGAAGATCACCATACAGTTTGAGCGTTTGGCATTACCGGTAATTTTACGCAGTGCCTGGCTCATCAAACGGGCTTGCAGACCCATATGCGAGTCACCCATTTCGCCTTCAATTTCGGCACGTGGTGTCAATGCAGCAACAGAATCGACAACGATCATGTCGATCGCGCCAGAACGTACCAGCATGTCTGCAATTTCAAGTGCCTGTTCACCGTGATCCGGTTGCGATACCAGCAGATTGTCGATATCTACGCCAAGTTTGCGCGCATATTGAGGATCAAGTGCGTGTTCCGCATCGATAAATGCACACGTACCGCCTGCTTTCTGACACTCTGCAATTGCTTGCAATGTCATTGTGGTTTTACCTGAAGATTCAGGACCATAGATCTCGACGATACGACCTTTTGGTAAACCACCAATACCGAGCGCGATATCCAGCGTTAAAGAACCTGTAGACACGGCTTCAACTGCCTGAACGGTATTGTCACCAAGACGCATTACTGTATTTTTACCAAACTGTTTTTCAATCTGGCTTAAGGCAGCGTTGAGCGCCTTGTTTTTATTCTCATCCATCTTACAACCTCAATACGATGTCACTAAGTTAGTACTCAAGTGGATGTCTTAAATTAGAGCTTTGTTCCACAGGTGTATAGTGACAGAATTTTCCCTAGTGTTCTATAAAAGTCAGCGCATGTACGACATATTCTGACGCTTAAATTTAATCGTCATTATAGGACCATGACTGATCGAAATTCTGACTATTTTCATTTTTAAATCTACTGATGTCACGACGATCCTTCTTGCTTGGACGATGGTCGGGACGAGCTAGATTATGCAACTTTCTTTGTGATGTAATCAATTCCCGGCGTGCAATACTGACTTCGGTTTCTTCATACAGTTTTTGTGCCACGGGTGCAGGTCCACGAACATCAGAAAGTTCCTTAACCAGCACGGTTTTTTTGTCGATGCCTTGCTGAATCGTCAGTTCCATACCAACACGGACTTCGCGCGATACCTTGACACGTTCACCATTGTGATGGACTTTGCCACCTTCAATCGCATGTTTGGCAATCGAGCGGGTTTTAAAAAACCGTGCTGCCCACAGCCATTTGTCTATACGCATGCCTACCGCATCTTCGGGTAAAGACGATTTACGCATATTTTTTTTCTACCTCAGCCTGATTTAAATGAGTGATTAAATCTGTTAATTGGTGCAGCATCGGGTAATTACAAGTCTGGCGTGCTACTTTGGCTGAAGAGGGTTGCTGGATGCTGAACAGGTTCTGAATGCCATAGGCTTTGGCACCATTCAGAACTTTTTCGGTATCATCAATAAAATAAGCATGTGCAGGGTCAAATGGATGCAGTTCATTCAGGCCTTGCCAGAATTCGATAAATTCTTTGGCATGTCCGATCGTTTCTGAGCTGACGATAACATCGAAATAATCTCTTAAATTTAAATGATCCAGCTTAAATGCTAGACCCGCACAGTCAGCATTGGTGGCCAGCCAGATTGGATAGCCATTATTTTTGAGATAATCGAGTAATTCAAGACAATGGGGGCGTAAGGCGACTTTATCTTTATGTTCAATTTGCATCGCCAGAACATCGACTTCGACTTTAGCCGTCCAGAAGCGTGAAGAGTACCAGTTTAAGGTATGATTATGTTCCTGATAGAATGCATAGAGTGTCGCTTGGCTGTGTTCCAGGCTACAGCCATGTGTGGCAGCATAACGCACAGGCAATAACTCGTTCCAGATGAAATCATCATAGGCAAGATCAAGTAAAGTGCCATCCATATCGAAAATTATGGTAGGTTTTTCAGAGCATTTTGACATATTTAGGTTTTCTATGTTTAAAGCAACAGCAGCACCACAAGATCCAATGATTTTGCAGTTTGTGCCCATTTTGACACAAGCCTGTGAAATTTTGCGAGAAGAATATCAGCGTTATTGTTCTGGTGCGGCTTTTGATGTCATCAAAAAAAATGATAATTCTCCGGTGACTCAGGCAGATTTTCGGGTCAATACTTATCTGACCCAGGCTTTGGCAGAGATTTCCAGCTTGCCTTTACTGTCTGAAGAAGGACAGGAACATGAACGCCGCTCATGGTCAGAATTCTGGTTACTGGATCCGCTAGATGGTACCAAGGAATTTCTGCACCAGCGCCCCGAATTTACCATTAATTTGAGTCTGGTCAGAGGCAGTTTGACCACTTTTGCCATATTGGCGGTTCCGGAGCAGCAACTGATTTATTTCTGTCCTGAGCAGGGCTTGCCTTATAAATATGATATCCAAAAGATGACATGGTTTGCTTATGAAATGCTTGAAACTACTAAAATGATTGCTGTGGGATTGAGCCAAAGTAGCCAGCAGAAACCGAAATATACCGAGTATTTGCAAAGTCTGGCTAAGCTCACTGACTACACCGAATTTAAAGCGGGCAGCGCTTATAAATTTTGCATGATGCTGGAAGATCAGGTAGACATCTATCCACGTTTTCATCCGACCTCGGAATGGGATACCAGCGCTGGTCAATGTATGCTCGAACGGATTGGTGGTGGTCTGGTTGATTTAGAAGGCCGTCCATTTATTTATAATCATCGTGATACCTTGCTGAACGGTGGATTCATTGCTTATAAAAATAATGATATGAAAATTATTGCATTGCAGGCAGTGTCTGACATGCAGGCCGAGCATTGAGCAAAATTCTGAGCGTGTTATAGTGGTACTTAACCTATTACCAATCCAGAGTTGGCTGTAACGTGTCCCTGAAACTGCTTCCACCGAGTATGTTGAGTGCAATTGATTTATTGCCTGATGTACAAACGCCTGTCACCTTATTCACACGGCATTCGATTCGTGAGGAGGTTCCGGGTCAAGGTTTGGCAGGCTATGATCTGCAACTGACCAATCAGGGGCGGGATCTGGCGCAAGAGTGGGGGGCTTATCTGGCTGATCAAACCGATCGCGTGATTCATCACTGTATTTCGAGTCCGATTCAGCGTTGTATTGATACCGCTGCATTGATGATTGAAGGGGCAGATGCGGTTACCCCTGAGCAGAATACCCATCGTATTGAAATTATTGAACAGGGACTTCTGGTGGAGCCTGGTAGCTTTGTACTGGATATTCAAAAAGCTGGACCTTATTTCGCCAAGCAGGGTGCGCTCGGTTTCATTAACAGTTTTGTCAATAATGCCTTGCCGGGGATGAAACAGCCGATTCATGGTGTGGTGGATGTACTGGAACTGATTTACAACACCCATCCGCAAAATAAATATGGGCTGAGTTTGGCTGTCAGCCACGATACTATTCTCGCAGCCATGATTGCAGTGATGTCAGGGCGTCAGGACGTCAGTCGGGAAGACTGGCCAAAAATGATGGAAGGTCTGTTTGTCTGGTTTGAAGGTGATGTGTTTTTGGAGTCCAAACTGAAATGGATCTGGCGCGGACAGGTACACGAACTGGATATTGCTGATTTTAAACGTTCTCAACTTTCTTAAATCAAATTGATCTATTTAAAACTCAATTGTTCGCAGCAATTGAGTTTTTTTTATCGGGGAGGTAGAAATTATGAAGATCGTATGGCGTTTCATATTGATCATTCAATAAAAGTCAGGCTAAAACAATAAAAATAAATTCTAAACTGCATCTTTTACATTTATAGGGCGAAAATTCAATAATGTAAGTATAAAAATTATCTATGCTTAATAAATATAGAAATATTCATCTTGAGGAAAAACCATGAAAATTATCACAATTTTTAGCCTGATCGCGATTCTGGGTTTAACCGCATGTCAAAAGCGGGACACTGACAATACGAAACAGGATAAAACCACTTCGCCATCTTCTATGGATAAAGATCAATAATCTAAAAAGGGGGGGCGAATCAGTTTTTTATCTCATCGTATCGGCTAGATGAGGGGCATCTAAACGGATTGTTTTTCTGATTTCTTGAAATTTCAGGCACAAAAAAAGCCCTAAAAAGGGCTTTTTTCATTTGCGATTAGTTAGAAGCTAGTGCTTTAACTTGCGCGTTCAAGCGGCTCTTATGACGAGCTGCTTTGTTTTTATGGATGATGCCTTTGTCAGCCATACGGTCGATTACTGGAACAAGCGATTTGTACGCTTCAGTAGCAACAGCATAGTCATTAGTGCTGATAGCAGCTAATGTACGTTTAAGATAGGTACGAACCATAGAACGCAAGCTTGCGTTGTGTTTGCGTGCTTTAACGTTTTGACGAGCACGTTTTTTAGCTTGAGCAGAGTTTGCCACTCGTGCACTCCTTGAAATAGATTGGTCTGGGCGGGCTGAAACTCAACTGAAAACCAACATCAGAGGAATTATCACCAGCCCGTAAACAAGTGCCATATTTTGATTAAACTAAGCACCGAAGTCAAGTCTTGACATGCTTTGACAACATTTTAGATGCAGAAAAATTCTAAAGAAAACGTTAGATTAGTATTCCACCTAGGAGATCGTATAAAAAATGACTAAATCACTGACTCATCCCATCGTGATAGGTGCCACCGGCTTGGTGGGAAAACAACTGATAAAACGTTTGCAAGATGAGCCGACTTGCCAGCAGATTACTGCAGTGGTCAGAAAACATCAAAATGATCTGGATGCTTTGGATAAAGTTCAACAACTGGTACTGGAAGATTTCCTGATGTTGAATGATCAGGATGTCAGCAAGCATAGCCATGGTTTTAGCTGCCTGGGCAGCACCATGAAAAAAGCCGGATCCAAACAGGCATTTTATAGTATTGACTATACCATAAATGCTCACTTTGCAGAGCTGTTACAACAAACTTCAGCGCATTACCTGTTGCTGAGTGCAATGGGTGCCGATCCACAATCTCATTTTTACTATAATCGGGTCAAAGGTGAGCTGGAAGAATATGTACAAACATTGACTCTGGACAGAATCAGCCTGATTCGACCTTCATTGCTCATTGGTGAACGTCCAGAGCAGCGTTTTTTGGAAGATATCGCGCAGCAGGTTTACCACAAAGTATCGCGTTTTATTCCGGATAGTTTTGCGTATAAGCCAGTGACAGCCGAGCAGGTGGCTCATACTATGGTCGAGGCCGCGCTAACTCAGACGGTAAAATTTGAAATTTATGATAATTTACGCATACAAAAAATGAAATGAGGGGAAAACACCGTGTCTACAGCAGCATTTGTTACCTGTGACTTGTTAGATGATCATCCAGAATTAGAGCTTCAGGTGGTGACACCTTGCCTGGATGGTAAATTTTTTAAGAGTTATGGGGCGCGCAAAACCTTTGGCGGTCAGATTGTGACAGTAAAATGTTTTGAAGATAACTCACGTGTGAAAGAGTTGTTGGCCACAGATGGAACCGGCAAGGTGCTGGTGGTGGATGGTGGTGCCTCAATGCGCTGTGCCTTGATGGGTGACCTGATAGCAGAATCAGCGGTAAAAAATCACTGGAATGGCGTCATTATTTACGGTTGTGTCCGTGATGTGGATGCGATTGCTGAACTTGATCTGGGAGTGCATGCATTGGCGGCTATTCCACAGAAGAGCAACCGTAAAGGCGTGGGTGAGGTCGATATCGCTCTCTGTTTTGGTGGGGTCACATTTAACTCTGGCGATTATGTCTATGCGGACAATAATGGTATTGTGGTGTCCAAAACAGCCTTAGTGGCTTAATCGGCCAGAATCTGCATTTCTGCATGAAAGAATAACAACAAAACTGATTTATACCCGAAAAGACAGAATGCTTACATTCTGTCTTTCAGTTTAATAAAACAAAAAACAGGAAAATAGTATGTTGGGTCATCAAATTAAAGTTGTACAAGCTTTGGCCTCTTCAATCGCTGAAGGTGGACGTGGGATGGTGGGTACACCGTTTCCAAATCAGCCTGAAAAAGCCTTGAAGCTCTATGAATTTGAAGGTTCACCTTTTTGTCGTCGAGTGCGTGAAGTGCTGACCTTACTCAATCTGGATTATGAAGTCTATCCGTGCCCTAAGGGTGGTACGAAATATCGTCCGGCCGTAAAACAGTTGGGCGGCAAGACCCGCTTTCCATTTTTGGTGGATGAAAATACAGGCGATCAGATGTATGAATCGCAGGAGATCATCCATCATCTATTCAAGCATTATGGCAAAATTGGCAAAACGCCAAAAAAATATGCAACTTATCCGAAAATTCCAGTTGCTGCTTTTGCCGGAACGATTATTAATGGCGCACGCGGAGTCTGGATCAATAAACAGGTGCTTGATCGTCCGGCACCGGAACAGCTATTGGAATTATGGGGTTTTGAAGCCAGTCCTTTTGTCCGGGTGGTACGTGGTATTCTCTCAGAGCTTGAAATTCCCTTTGTTTTTCATAATGTGGCCAAAGAACGTTGGCAGGATTATGGGCCAGCCAAGTTACGTTTAAAGCCGGGGAAATATGAACCGCTTGCGGGTGGCAAGCGTGAACAGTTGTTTGAAATGATGGGAAATACGATTCAGCTGCCTTATCTGGTCGATCCAAATACAGGGGTAAGCATGTTTGAATCAGCGGAGATTGTGAAATATTTAAAACAGCAATACGGTACTGCTTAAAGTAGGAAGCTTGTATAACTTCAAATATTTTCTATCTAGAACTGCCATCTTATCAACAGATGGCATTTTTTATCTGTGTTTAGTGTGAGAGATATTATGTGTCTCTAATGCGCATAAAACCAAATCTTATAAATAAATGAAAAAAATCATGATTTTTAGAGCTTTTTTGTTTATATTTTAATCTTCAATGGGGCATAACAATAAATATAAGGGGCGTGCTTATGACAGCACCAGAAGCAGTCTTGCCAGTACCTGTATTAATCGTTGAAGATGAATATGTCATTCAGCGCCGTTTAAAAATTATATTAACCAATCTAGGTTATAACGAAGACGTTCTGCTATTTGCCAACACGGTTAAAGAAGCATATTCCATAGTTCAGCAACAGCCGATTGCACTGGCCTTAGTAGATTTGGGGTTGCCAGATGGAAGTGGGATTTCAATTATTGAAAAAATCCGCGAACAGGACGCACAAGCGTTGATTCTGGTGGTGTCTGCCTGGAGTACCCAAGATAGCCTGTTTAGGGCAATTCAGGCCGGTGCGACCGGTTATGTGCTGAAAGAACGGGATGATGTTGAAGTCGCCTTGGCTATTCGCAGTATTTTGCGTGGCGGTGCACCGATTGATCCCTTTGTTGCCCGTGAAATTTTAAAACAGATTTCTATTCCCATCATTTCAGGAACAGTAGAACAGAACAGGCCAGCTGCGGATCAGGAAACGCTCACACAGCGGGAGCAGGAAATCCTGTCCTTGGTTGCGCAAGGTCTGAGTAATCGTGAAATTGCCGAGCAGCTCTGTGTATCACGCTATACCGTCGAAAGTCATATCAAGCATATTTACCGCAAACTCTCGGTCAGTAAACGTACCAAGGCGGTCAGTACCGCACGGCATCTGGGAATTCTGTAATGTCATCTGCCTGTTCCAGAAGCAGCAAACGGCAGCGACTGAAATGGATCGGTGTTTTTGTCCTGTGCATCTGGCTCTGTCTGTTCTGTAGGATGAGTCAGGCACAAAGCCATTTTCAGATTAATGATCTTTGTCAGGTGAAGATCGAATATATTCAGAAGGTTCAGGCTCAGGGTCCTACCGAGATGCCGACATCAGGCTGGCAAAGCGTACGTTTGCCGGATAACTGGCAGAATAACTGGAAGAATTATCATGGGGGTGCCTGGTACAAGATTGTCTGGCGTTGGTCATGTCAGGACAACATCCGCCTTGCAGAACCGGTTGCCTTTTCTATTGATTATATTAATTCGGCAGGTGCCGTGTTCCTGAATGGTGACTTGCTTTGGTCTGACCGGAACTTGCAAGAGCCCTTGTCGAAAAGCTGGAATATGCCGCGTTACTGGGTTTTCCCGATTAGCGGTTTGCGTAAAGACAGTAATGAAATCCTGATTTATGTAAATGGCTACAGTTTCCAAAGCGCGGGCCTGGGCAATATTCAGTTTAATAATGTGTTGGTGAATAGCCAGCAGTATTTGGAAAAAATCTGGGATCGCCGTACCGTATTCCAGATCAATATGATTTTCTCTGCCACGATTGGGCTGATCTGTTTCATTATCTGGTTATTCCGGCGTTCAGAAACCACTTTTGGCTGGCTGGCACTCAGTTCACTGTTGTGGATTCTGTTTATTTCCAATGTCTTGACTACAGAAAATTTTCCATTTCGCTCCACGATTTCGGCAGCTAAAGCCAATATGCTTTTTTTCATTGCCTATATCCATTGTTTTTGTCTATATCTGATCCGCTTTGTAAAACAGAAATTTAAGCAGTTGGAGCGAGGATTTATTCTGGTCAGCATTCTGTCCAGCCTACTGGTGATGATCAGTCCTTTGGATTATTTGGAGCAGGTACTGGGTGGAGTGTTTATCATCTATGTATTGCTCTTTGTCAGTTGTACTGTGTATATCAGCTATCAGGCCATCAAAACCCGAAATGGAGAATATCTCTTCCTGACGTTATGTCTTTGGGGGATTTTGCTGTGTGTAGTTATCGACCTGATCATGTTGAACCAAACCAAGGTCAATGAATTTTCACCTTTATCTCCCTATACCTCACCGATTATTACCTTGTTTGTGGTGCTCATTATGGGTACACGCTTGAATCGTAATGTCAGGAAAATCGAAAAATTTAATAGCCAGTTAGAACGTAAAGTCCAGCAGGTCAGTGCCGACCTGAATAAAAGCCTGAGCGATAAACATCAATTGGAGCTGACCAATGTTCGTCTGCAAGAGCGGATTAATCTGTCACATGAACTGCATGACGGGTTGGGAGGGTCTATTGTCCGTTCCATGATTCTGGTGGATCAAAGTAGCGAAACAGTTTCTAAACAGCAGTTTCTTTCCATGCTGAAACTGCTCAGAGATGATCTCAGACAAATCATTGACAGTGGTTCATCTATTGAAAATAAAGTCCCACAAACGCCGGTACTCTGGATCGCACCGGTACGTTATCGTTTTACCCAGCTGATGGAAGAAATGGGGATTGTAGTTGAATGGTCATTTCCAAAAGTCTGGCAGCGTGAACCGACGGCATTACAGTGTTTGACCTTGATCCGAGTAGTCGAAGAAAGTCTGACCAATATCATTAAGCATAGTCAGGCCAGTCAGGTAAAAGTCAGTCTGGAATATTCCCAGCCACATCAGCTTACTTTAAGCATTCAGGATAATGGCATCGGTTTCGATGCTGACATGGTGCAAAAAAATGGTCTGAGTATTGGAATGCGCAGCATGAAAATGCGGGTTGAGCGCATGGGAGGATTGTTCCAGATTGAATCTGAACAAGGAGATACGCTGATTCGTGTTGTATTAGAGCTGTATCAGCCTTAATTAGTTAGAATTCTAGACTCTAAAAATAAAAAAGAGGATCATGTGATCCTCTTAAAATTATTGCCTAAATAGAACCGTGGAAAGATTACTCGTCTTCTGGCGGTGGAACCAGCATCAACACGGCTTCATTTAATAATGCAGCAACATCTTCCAGAATTTCTTCATCAGCGAAGTCTTCACCGAATAACAGCGCTTCACCATCTGCAAGCTGTTTGAGTTTTGCGGTAAATGTCTCAGAGATGCACACACCCTCACCATTTGCCCAGAACAGAACGTCGCCGTCCGTTTCAGTATAAAGCAGGCGTGACGCAGGTTCGAGCATCAGGCTATAGCCCTGATCGAGTGCTTCTTCCAGATCACCTGTACCGATTTCTTCTGCTTCAGGCAGGTTTTCAGGATATTTAGGTTCGGACATCAAGCTCATGATGGCATCTTCGAGAACATTGGAATTATGCAGTTGCTGCATGATGTGTTCTTTCAGATATTCCAGCTCATTGCTGCTCACTTCACCGATAGCACCGACTTGATCACGGATGATATCCAGCAATGGGTTACGCAGCGTTTCATTTTCAGAGAATTTATCCCCGACACGATCCATCATGTCACTGATATTTGGCATGCGGAAACCGAATGAATAAGTCAGGCAGTCATCTTCAGCCACGCCGTAATGAGCCAGACCAGGCGGCACATAGAGCAAGTCGCCAGGTGCCAGCACTTCATCAAAGTTCACTTCTATTTCAGGCAATAATTTAAGCGGTTGACCCGGAACAAATGGAGTTTCGGTATCACACATTTGCCCAAGCTGCCAGCGACGATGGCCATAGCCTTGTACCAGAAACACATCATAGAAATCGAAATGCTTGCCGACTGAACCGCCTTGCGGTGCATAAGACACCATGATGTCATCGCGACGCCATTGTGGAATAAATGGGAATTTTTTCCAAAGTGCCGACAGGTCAAATGAATAGTGATCTACAGCCTGAACCAAAAGCGTCCAGAGCTTGGGCATTTTCTGGAAATCTGCTTTGAGCAAAGGTGAGGATTTTACGCTCCATTGATTCGGATCACGATCTTTCTGCTTGATGAGACGGGCAGTGACATGTTCTTCAAGCGCAAGTTCCATCACATCATTGGGTTCAAGCAAACTGGCGATTTCAGGCATTGCATTACGCACCAGTAAAGGTTTCTTTTGCCAGTATTCGCTAAGGAATTGTTCAGCGGTAATACCGCCTAGTACGTCTAAAGGTTGAGACATAGAGTAAAGCCTGAATTTAAAGGGAGAGATTAAGGAACCAGAATTTTTAATTCACGAAGAATATGACAGAGCTTGATCATTGGCATGCCCATCAGCGTGGTCTGATCTTGTCCGATCATTTCTTCAAACAAGCTGATACCGAGGCTTTCACATTTGAAACTGCCTGCACAATGCAAAGGTTGTTCAATTTCGACATAACGCTCGATTTCGACCTGAGACAGTTTGCGGAACTTGACTTTATAGTGTTCAACCAGACTTTGTTCAAAACCGGTCGATAGCTGCTGCACACTGAGCGCAGTACTAAAATAGACAATCTTGTCCGAGTTGGCTTGTAGCTGGCGAATGGCCTTTTCAGTCGTTAACGGTTTGCCAATAAAAATATCCGGCGCACCTTCACGCCATGCCACCTGATCTGAGCCGATCACAATCGCTTCTGGATTTTGTTCAGCAGTATATCTGGCTTTCTCAAAAGCCAGTCGTTGTGCCAGATCATCTGCGTGATTTTCCCCGCGAGGAGATTCATCAATATCCGGTACCATGGAAATATAATTAATATGCAGACGATCCATCAGCGCTTTGCGGGTTTGACTGGACGATGCCAAGATAATCTGTGCAGAATTCATTAGACAGCATATTCCTCAAGAATATTTAACGGTACATACGCCAGAACAGCTTTGTGACAGGCTTGTAGCTTGATCGGTGGAGCTTGACCCGCTTCATAGGCTTCGACCCAGCGCGTTACGCAGATACACCAGAAATCGCCAGGTTGCAGGCCCGGGAAATCCAGTTCGGGCAAAGGCGTAATCAGGTCATTACCGACTTTTTGAGAAAAATTCAGAAATTCTGAGGTCATTTGCGCGCAAACCGTATGCTGGCCCAGATCGGTGGTCGCAGTATGGCAAAAGCCATTGCGGAAATATCCGGTAATCGGATCGAAGCAACAGCTGGACAAAGGCTCACCTAACACGTTCAAACGGTTAAGATTTGGATCAGGATGTATCGACATAGGGACTGAATCTAAAAGAGGCTTTTTTCTATCATAACAAAACTTTGGCATTCATAATGTTTTCTGCAAAAGATGCTAACCTTTTTCTGCATAATCATTTAAAATCGCCTGGTTTTAATATCTATAAAGTGAGCTCTACATGAACTTTCAGCGTATGACTGACCTCGATTTAGCAGGTAAACGTGTTCTGATCCGTGAAGATTTAAACGTTCCTGTTAAAAATGGTGTGATCACCAGCGATGCGCGTCTTCGTGCAGCATTGCCAACGATTAAAGCAGCACTAGAAAAAGGCGCTGCAGTCATGGTGTATTCTCATCTGGGTCGTCCGGTTGAAGGTGAGCCTAAAGCTGAACAGTCACTTGCTCCTGTAGCGGCTTACTTGACTGAAGCTTTGGGCCAAGAAGTAAAACTGTTTACTGACTATTTAGATGGCGTTGATGTTCAGCCAGGTCAGGTAGTTCTACTGGAAAATTGCCGTTTTAACGTCGGCGAGAAGAAAAACAATCCTGAACTTGCAGCAAAATATGCAGCATTGTGTGATGTATTCGTGATGGATGCCTTTGGTACAGCACACCGTGCAGAAGCATCTACTGAAGGCGTAGCGCGTCTGGCTAAAGTTGCAGCTGCAGGTCCTTTACTGGCAGCTGAACTTGATGCGCTTGGTCGTGCACTGCAAACCCCTGAAAAGCCAATGGTGGCGATTGTTGCAGGTTCTAAAGTCTCTACCAAGCTAGATGTTTTAACCTCACTTTCTGACATTTGTGATCAATTGATCGTCGGTGGTGGTATTGCCAACACGTTCCTTGCTGCGGCCGGTTATAACGTGGGCAAATCATTGTGTGAAAAGGATCTGATCGATACGGCAAAAGCCATTGCTGCAAAAGTAGCAGTTCCACTTCCTACTGACGTTGTGGTTGCAGATGCCTCTGAAATTAACTTTGAAGACTTCCTGGGTTCATTGGCTGCTGCAAAAGCAACGGTGAAAAACGTTGCAGATGTTGCTGATAACGACATGATTCTGGATGTAGGCCCAGAAACTGCGAAAGCATTTGCAGAAATCCTGAAAACCTCTAAAACCATTCTTTGGAATGGCCCAGTCGGCGTATTTGAAGTAGATCAATTCGGTGAAGGTACTAAAACTTTATCTTTAGCGATTGCTGAATCTGAAGGTTTTTCGATTGCGGGCGGTGGGGATACACTTGCTGCGATTGATAAATATGAAGTGGCTGACAAAATTGGTTATATCTCGACGGGTGGCGGTGCATTCCTTGAATTCGTTGAAGGTAAAACCCTTCCTGCTGTTGCAGTACTTCTAGAACGTGCTTAATTGTATGTCCTAAGCTAAAAAGCTGGCCCAGTGCCAGCTTTTTTTATGTCATTTTTTTGACAGTGAAAATTTACCCTTCATGGCTTCGTCATTAAAATGCAATAAATCTGTCATAAGATGCAGTCATTAAATCACCAAATGACGAGAATACGTGATGAAGAAACAGTTAACTATTGCAGTATTATTAGCAGCATCTCTGGCATTGACTGCGTGTGCAAAACAGGAAAGTGCACCAGAAGCTGAAGCAGAAAGCTCGGCAGCCGTGGCAGATCAGGCTGTAACTCCAGAACAGCAAGCTGCCATTGATGCCATTGACCAGCCAATTTTAGATGAAAAAAATACCGATATTCCAGCTGAAGTTGCCAATGCGCCAGCCGACGAAGCGACTGCAGACGAGTCAGTTGCTGCGACTTCAGAGCCTGTAGCACCTTAATCCGGTTAATGTGACACAAAATCCCTGCAAATGCAGGGATTTTTTTTAAATAGTGTTATTTGTTGCTGAATTGAAACCTTTGAACATGTAGAATATGTGGCATTCACTGGGAGGATATTATGGCTCTTATTTCATTGCGCCAGCTCTTGGATCACGCCGGCGAACATGCTTACGGCGTACCAGCATTTAACGTAAACAACTTAGAACAAATGCGTGCAATTATGCTTGCAGCAGATGCAACCAATTCACCTGTTATCGTACAAGCATCTGCGGGTGCGCGTAAATATGCAGGCGCTCCGTTCTTGCGTCACCTAATTTTGGCTGCAATTGAAGAATGGCCACATATTCCAGTGGTAATGCATCAAGACCACGGTACCAGTCCTGACATTTGTCAACGTTCAATCCAGTTAGGCTTTTCATCAGTGATGATGGACGGCTCACTGGGTGAAGACGGTAAAACACCAACTTCATATGAATATAACGTTGATGTGACTCGCCGTACAGTTCAAATGGCACATGCGTGTGGCGTATCTGTTGAAGGTGAAATCGGTTGTTTGGGTAGCCTTGAAACAGGTATGGCGGGTGAAGAAGATGGTGTAGGCGCAGAAGGCGTACTGGATCATTCTCAACTCCTGACTTCAGTTGAAGAAGCGCGTAGCTTCGTTGCTGATACCAATGTTGATGCGCTTGCAATTGCAGTAGGTACTTCACACGGTGCGTACAAGTTCACGCGTCCACCTACAGGTGATATTCTTGCGATTGACCGCATTAAGGAAATTCACGCAGCACTTCCAAACACGCATCTTGTCATGCACGGTTCAAGCTCTGTGCCACAAGAATGGTTGGCAGTGATTAACCAGTATGGCGGCGACATCAAGGAAACTTACGGTGTTCCGGTTGAGCAGCTGGTTGAAGCGATCAAACACGGCGTGCGTAAAATCAACATCGATACTGACTTGCGTTTAGCATCTACCGGTGCAATGCGTCGTATGATGGCAGAAAAACCAAGCGAATTCGATCCACGTAAATTCTTCAGCGCAACTGTAGATGCAATGAAGCAAATCTGTATCGATCGTTACGAAGCTTTCGGTACTGCAGGCAATGCAGACAAGATTCGCCCAATTTCTTTAGAGAAAATGGTGTCACACTATAAATAATTCCCAGTGAATCATTTATAAAAAAAGCCCACTGCAAATGTGGGCTTTTTTGTAGACTCATAAATATCAAGAATAAGAGCAGCATATGGAACTGATTTTCGCAGCAGCGCTATGCAGCGTTGCGGTCTCAATATTATTAAAAGTCGCCAAAAATAAGGACTTGAGTCAGATACACATGATTAGCTGGAACTATATGACAGCCAGTCTCTTGTGTTTTTTCTGGTTTAAGCCTGATATTCAGCATATTTCAATGTCTCAGACACCTTGGTTGCTTATTCTGGCTCTGGGCATTTTACTTCCGAGCGTATTTCTGTTTCTGGCCAAGGCTTTGCAAACGGCTGGAATTTTAAAAACCGAAATTGCCCAGCGACTCTCGGTAGTTTTGTCACTGGCTGCAGCCTATTTCATTTTTCAGGAACAATTTAATCAGCTGAAAATACTCGGGATCGCTTTAGGCATTGGCGCAGTGTTGTGCATCCTGTTTTCACATCGACAAAGTACAGGACAGGGCAATCAGGGAATGTTGTATCTGGGCTTGGTCTGGGTCGGTTATGCGCTAATAGATGTATTGTTGAAATATACAACCAGTCTGGGCCTCCAATTCGCGGTGGCGCTGAATCTAATGTTTGTTTGTGCCCTGATCATTTCGATGGGCTATCTGTTAATCAAATATAAAAGCTTGGGCTCGATGCAGAATATCGGCGCTGGTCTGTTATTGGGTTTCCTGAATTTTGCCAATATTGCTTTCTATGTCAAAGCCCATATGCTGCTTAAGGATTCACCTGCGATCGTCTTTGCTGGCATGAATATTCTGGTGGTGGTATTTGGTGTGATAGCAGGTCTGGTATTCTTTAAAGAACGGCTCAAACCTGCAAGTACTCTAGGATTACTGCTAGGCTTGACTAGTGTGATTTGCCTAGCTTATGCAATGTCTGCTTGACATAAGAGGATGCAAATTCAATCGGATGTCGGAGCAGGTCACCTGCTTCGGCCAGTCCAAGCAATAAACCGGACTGTTGGCAGTCTGGACAGTGCGGATAACGATGCTGTTGCTCTTTATAGTGCTGGAGATAAATTTTATCGCAATGATGGCATTCAAATTTCAGGGATTTGGATGTAAGGAGCGACATAGATGACCTCTATTGTTATTCTATTAGATGTAAATTAAATAAAGCAAAAAATAGGCCCGAATTGACATGGAAAGGGGCGCTTGACCCCTTTTATAGCATAAATTCCTTACAGTTTGGTGAAAATATCTTCAGCGGCAAGACGTGATTTAGGGAGTTTGGCATTGAAATCATTTTCACTGCGATAGCCTAAAGTCAGCAATACAGAAGGGATCAAACCCTGTTCTGCAAGTTGTAATTCTTCACTAATCATCTCTTCGTCAAAGCCGCCAATTGGTGTGGCATCAACCCCTTCAATTCCGGCAGCCAAGAGCATTTGACCGAGTGCAATGAAGGTCTGGTTTTCAGCCCAACGCTGAATATCACCTTTTTCATTACGATAATAATGAATATAACCTGCACGGGTATTTTTCTGACCTTCTTTGGCTGATTCATCTTTAAAACGGCCACTGAGATCATCGCGGTTCAATAAGTTTTCTAGATGCAACTCATTAATATCGGCCTTGGTGCAGAATAAAATGGTATGTGAAGAATCCAGAACTTTGGGTGCATTGTAGGCATAAGTACCAACCAAGGCTTTGGCAATGCGCTGTTTGGCGGCATCATGATCGGCAATAAAAAAATGCCAAGGCTGAATATTGATCGAAGAGGGTGCCAGACGCAAAATTTCTAACAAGCGTTCAAACTGTTCTGCTGGGATTTTCTTGCTAGGATCATAGGCTTTAGTGGTATAGCGGGTCTGTGTGATCTTGAGTAAATCCATCAATGGACTCCAATCTTTTTAAATAAACAGCGAGTAGAAGTTTTAAATATATACATTTTTCACATCCCCTGATTATTACAATAAAAAAGCATCAGGCAAAGCCTGTTTTGAGATGATCTTGAGCTGGATTCAAGCAAAACTTAGAGTTAAATCAGATTAAAATCCAGTTTTTGTCTATTGGCACTTTTAAGCGAGAAGCGTTTAATAAGAGGCATCGCCAGCAACATGCAAATAGGTTAGCGGATGCAAGTGACCAATTACTTTAAACACAAACTGAAAACCCAGCAGCAAATCGGCTTATGGATTGGATTGGCAGATGCCTATGGAACCGAGATTGCGGCAAATGCAGGTTATGACTGGCTGCTGATTGATGGTGAGCATGCACCCAGTGATTTGAGAACGACTTTGTCGCAACTGCAAAGTATTGCTGCTTATCCCTCGCAAGCAGTGGTACGACCACCCATTGGTAGCGTACAACTGATCAAGCAACTCCTTGATATCGGTGCACAAACGCTGTTGATTCCGATGGTAGAAACCGTGGAACAGGCCGAACTCATGGTCAGGGCAGTCCGTTATCCGCCTGAAGGAATTCGTGGCGTTGGTGCTGCACTGGCACGTGCCACCCGCTGGAACAGCATTCCAAATTATTATCAGACGGCACATGAAGAAATCTGTTTATTAATCCAGATTGAATCGGTCACAGGACTTGAAAATCTGGATGCTATTCTTCAGATCGACGGGATTGATGGCGTGTTTATTGGCGCCGTTGATCTATCTGCCACTATGGGTTATCAAGGTGATCCGAATCATCCTGAAGTACAAAAAGCTGTAATTGATGCAATCCAGCGGATTCGTTCTGCAGGCAAAGCTGCAGGAATTCTGTCAACCCAGCATGAAGTGACGCAAAAATATATCGAACTTGGCACTGAGTTTGTAGCAGTGGGCGTAGATACCAGTATTTTGATGAATTCCTTGCGTGATCTATTGGGGAAATATAAAAAGGATATCAATGTGATTAATCCGACTAGCGGTTATTAGGGTGTGTTGACACTTTTAGCTTAAAAAAATAGCGAAGTAGTAAAATCAAATCGCCAAACCCAATTTTACTATTCGCTATGCCTCGTACCATGCTGACAGATCAACACTGGCAAAAGTTGAA